>JAKDNL010000564.1 GCA_030451825.1 Pseudonocardia sp.
GTACACCTGACCCGCACCGAATTCCGGCTGCTGGGCGAGCTGGCCGCGGGCAGCTGGCGGGTGCTGACCCGCGAGGAATTGCTGCAGCGGGTGTGGGGCTACGACTACCTCGGCGACACCCGCCTGCTCGACGTCCACGTGCGGCGGCTGCGTCGCAAGGTCGAACCCGATCCGGACAACCCCACGGTGGTGCTCACCGTCCGCGGGGCCGGCTACAAGGTCGCGCGGACCTGACCGACCATGAGGTTTGCGCTCGACCCCGCACGACTCCCGCTGCGCCGCCGGGTCGGCCTGTCGCTTGCCCTGGTGTCCACCCTGATCACCGGGCTGCTTGCGGCCATCACCTGGAACCTGGCCTCGGGCTACCTGATCGACCAGCGCGAGCAGACCGCGACGCGCCAGGTCGGTGTCGACGCTCGGCTGGTCGAGGCCGCGCTCGGCTCGTCCGGCACCCCCGACAATCTCGAGGGACTGCTCACCGGGTTGGCCGGGAGCCCGGCCACCACGATCGCCCTGCGCCGGGAGGACAGTTGGACCACCGCGGGCCGCGCGTTCGACGTCGACCGCTTGCCGGATCGGCTGCTCGAGCTGGCCAGGTCGGGGAACGGGGGTCGGCAACGGATCGACGCCGCAGGCATGCCGGCGCTCGCCGTCGCGTTGCCGCTGCGCGGGCCGGGAGCCGTCTACGTCGAGCTGGTCCCGTTGGCCGAGCTCGACCGCACGCTGCGGTTCCTCAGCGCCGTACTGCTGATCGGGGTCGGCGCGAGCGCGTTGCTGGGCCTCGGCCTCGGATACTGGGTGGGACGGCGGGCGCTGCGTCCGCTGACCGAGCTCACCGATGCGGCGTCCCGGGTCGCCGGTGGGGATCTGCGCGCCCGACTGCCCGAGGTCGGCGACGCCGACCTGGCGCCACTGGCGGTGACGTTCAACCGCACCACCGACTCGCTGGCCGCGCGGGTCCGCCGCGACGCCCGCTTCGCCGCCGACGTCAGCCACGAGCTACGGTCCCCACTCACGACCCTGCTCAACGCCGTGGCCGTGCTCGATCGGCGCCGCCACGAGCTGCCCGAGCCCGCGGCCCAGGCCGTCGCCCTGCTCGTCGCCGACCTGCACCGTTTCCGCCGTATGGTCACCGACCTGCTGGAGATCTCGCGCACCGACGCCGGCGGGGGCGACGGCGACTTCGAGGTGTGTGACCTGGCCGACCTGGTTCGTCGCAGCATTGCCGAGCGGCGGGACACGGTCCCCGTGCGCGTGCAGGGCGACCCGCCGAGGGTTCTCGTCGACCGGCGGCGGCTCGACCGGGTGCTCGGCAATCTGCTCGACAACGCCGACTCGCACGGCGGGGGAACGGTCCTGGTCACCGTGGCCGGACGGCCCGGGGGCGTGCGTCTGCAGGTCGACGATGCCGGCCCGGGGGTGCCGCCCGAGCTGCGCGAGGAGATCTTCGAACGCTTCGCCCGCGGTGACGCGGCCGGCCGCCGCGGCGACGACGGCGGTAGCGGGCTCGGCCTCGCCCTCGTCGCCCGCCACGTCCGCGACCACAACGGCCGGGTACACATCGAGGAGCGTCCCGGCGGCGGCGCCCGCGTGATCGTCGACATCCCGGAGGTAGAGCCATGATCCGCATCTGGTGGCCGGTCGAGCGTCGTCCGGCCGGGCAGGGGGCCGCCCGTGTCGTCGCGGCTCTCGCCCTCGGCCTGACGGTGAGCGCCTGCGGGGTGACCCTTCAGGACGAACCCGAACCGCTCGACGCCACCGCGACGCCGTCCCCGGCTCCGACGCCGACCGTCACCGTCGTACCGGATCCGAGACCGCCCGGCTAGCTCGCCGACCCCACACCCTCCGGCCGGTCGCGGCCGCGGGCCGGTCGGGTGGCGTCCGGAACCGGCGCAGGTGCGTGCGGTCCGCGGCCCACCTGTCGACTACCTTACGATCAGTCCCGGGAACGGGACGGGACACCCGCGCTCGGATACAACGGTGTCGGGAGGCTGGCAGGCAGGCCCCGCTGCGGATCGCCGGCGCCACGCCGGCGACCGGGCCCGGCCCGACGAGGCGGCTGGGGAGCACGCCTCGTCGGACACACGGCCCTCGGGCGTGTGGATACCCCCGCCGGGCCCGCGCGCCGCCGCCTGCCGGCCTCCCATCGCCGCGAGGCGACGATTGATGGTCGACTTCGGCGGGCTCGTCGCACCTGACGCGGATCGTGGTCGTGCACACCTGTGTCGAGGAACGCAGCTCCGCGGTCACCTCGTCGCGTCAGACGAGGAGGCGCCGCCGGGCGATCGTGGTGCCCGCACGGGTGGGCTTCTCGTGCCGGCGCCGGTCGCAGTGGCGCCGCCAGTCGATCAACAGCTCGGTTTCGGCGTCGATCGCGCGCCGGTGCGCCTCCACCGCGATCAGCTCGTGCAGCGCGGTGGCGTCCCTCGCATTCACCGCGACCACGTCCGTGACCTGCGGTTCACGTCGGTCACGGCCCTCGGTGTCGGGATCACCGCTCACCCCCTCGTCGGGTATCGGATACTCAACGGTATCGGATACCCCCGAGTATCGAGCGGCCGGGAGGATCTGCCACCCTGCTCACGGGCGCCGGCCGTCGGGGGACCGGCACGGGCGACCACGAGGGGTGGCGGGTGCGGACGTCGGGGGTCGCACCCGCCATGCCCCGGCCGCGCGCGGGTCGTCTCAGCGCAGGATCGTGGGAACCACGACCGACGCGAACAGGTGGTCGGGCACGGCGTCGTGATCGATGCCCCACTCCATGGCGAGACCGTTGTGCAGGGCTATCAGCACGACGATCAGGTGCTCGGCCGGCATCGGGAGGGTGATCCCGAGGAACTCCGCTCCCTGGCGGAGCGACTCGGCGCCCCGCGCCCGGGCGCGGATGCGGCTGGCTTTGAGCGCCTCGGCGAGCTGGGGGTCGCGATGGGCGAGGCAGTACAGCTCCGCCACCAGCCGGTGCCGCACCTGGTCGTCCTTGAGCGCCCGGGTCATGGCCTCGGACAGGAGCGTGAGCGCGTCCCGCGGGTCCCTGGCGTGCGAGACCGCCTCCAGTCCCAGCCCCACCCGATTCAGCACGTTCTCCTGCACCAGCGTGACGACCAGCTCCGTCTTGGAGGTGAAGTTGGAGTAGATGGCGCCCTTCGACAACCGGCCGGCCTCCGCGACGGCGTCCAGGGAGCCGCCCTGGATGCCCTGTTCGCCGAACACCTCCAGCGCGGCGTCGAGGACCTTCTGGCGGGTCTGCGCGCGGGTCGGACGTCGACGTGCCGGCCGTTCGGACGACGGGTCCACCGGGCTCTCGCAGGTGTCGACGGCGGTTCCTTCCCTCCACTGTGGCCGACGAATCGTCGTCGGCCCGGAGTTCCATTGTTCCCCTCGCCGGAGCCCGGGGCCAGCCACCACCGACCTCCGGGCCGCGCTGCGTGATCTACGTCGCTTGAGTGGTTAGCCTAACCTGCACGATACTCGTGGCTCGTCGTCCCAGGTGAGGGCGACGTTCCACCTGGTCGGCCGCGGCGATCGAGCAGGGCACCACCGCGCTGCCGGCCGGGGAGCAGCTCAGCGTCGAGGCGGTGGCCGCGGCCAAGCCGGACCTGATCATCGGTGGCGGGCAGGGGATCACGGCCGTGCAGGCCGCCCAGGCCTACGACCGCCTCACCACGGTGACGGCGTCGATCACCCCGCCGAGCGGGCCGGCGGCCTACGTCCTGTCCTACCCCGGCGACAAGATCTACGTCGTTCCGTCGTCGTCGGCGCTGCCGGTGCTGGCGAAGGACACCGACCGTGTTCGTCGTCAACGTGAACGGGAAGTCGGCCGCCGAACTGGCGAAGGACCCGGTGTGGGCCCAGCGGAGTTCGCCCGATGAACCGCGGCGGCGTCGAGGCGAAGCTCGCCGAGGTCCGCGACCGGCGCACCGGGGCGGAGAAGGTGCGGGTTCGTCAGCCATTGCCCGGACGAGCACGTGCGACTGGTCTTCCCGACTTCGACGAGGAGGACGAGGAGGACCACGGTCACTGACCACGCCGGACCGGCCCGCGCCCACGTCGTCGGCGGGTGGTGCCCGGGGAATCAGACCGAGCGGGGGTCGTCGTCGGGCCGCGACTCGTCGCCGGCTCCAGGGGCGACGGTTTCGGGGACCTGGGCGCGGCTGTCGTGGGCTTCGGCGCGGGCGCGTTCGACCAGGTGCGGGTAGTGCAGGTCGAACGCCGGACGCTCGGAACGGATCCGGGGCAGCTCGGTGAAGTTGTGCCGCGGCGGCGGGCAGG
>JAKDNL010000565.1 GCA_030451825.1 Pseudonocardia sp.
CCACACTGGCCGCGCTCACTCCGCAACCCGGCGGCGGCGCAGGCGCCGCCGCCCCGGGGATCGGGTTCGCCATCCCCGCCAACATCGTCACCGACATCGCCGGGCAGATCGTCAAGAACGGCCGCGTGGTCAACTCCCATCGCGCCGAGCTCGGCGTCGGTGTGGTCACCGTTGTCGACCAGAACGGCCAGCCGGCCGGTGCCGGCATCGGGCAGATCGTGCCCGGCGGCCCGGCGGCGGCCGCCGGGGTCGCCGTCGGCGACGTCATCACCGGGATCAACGGCCACCCGGTGCACACGGCCCAGGACCTGACCGCAGCACTGGCCGAGCTCAACCCCGGCCAGGCCGTGCCGGTACAGCTGCTCGGGCCGAACGGGACCCCCCGCACCGTGCAGGTGACCCTCGGTCAGCTCCCCGGATGAGAAGCGCCGGCGCGCCGACGGCATCCGGGACGAGAACCGCACCCGTCACCGGAGGGCCCGCTTGCGGCGCAGGTGGGACCAGCCCGTACCCGGCCAGCAGGAGCACGAGCAGCAGCGGGCCGTAGGTCAGGTAATGCCCGATCCCGGCCAGCGAGGCGGAGAACGCGTAGCCGAGCAGCACGCATCCCGGCCCCCACAACCACGTCGCCGCCCCCGGTGTCGCCGCGGTGATCCTGGTCGGCGCCCGTGTCCGCGCCGCGGCGCCCGCCGGTGTCACGCAGTTCGCCTATCGCGAGGTGGTCCACGCCGGTCAGCGCCCGCTCGCCGGCCGGATGCGAACGCTCTCATCACCGATACATCTCGGGTCAACCCCACAGCTCGCATGTTGAACGGGTGTCACCGGATCACCTCGTGGAACGGTCGTTGACCACGCTCGCCCGGCCTGCCGCGTCCGGCGGGCCTGGACAGGACCGAGAAGTGACCCGAACAAGGTCGGGGCAGGTTCCCGCACGGCCGCCGGCGCTGCGCGGCGCCCGGTCTGCGCCCGCGGCGGAGCGGCGGCTGCGATCGCGGTGTGCTATGTCGTCGCCGAACTGGCCCAGTCGCTCGGGGTGCCGGCTCCGGAGCTGCTGGCCGGGCTGCTGATCGGGCTGGCCCTGGCGCTGTCCGGGCGCACCAACACCGCGCTGCCGTGCCCGCTGACCCGCGCCGGGCAGGCCCTGGTCGGCGTGGTCATGGGCAGCTACCTGACCCCCGAACAACTCCGCGCCGTGGCGCCGCTGGCCGCACCATTCGGGCTGGCCCCCGTGGCCACGATCGCGCTGGCGCTGGGCGTGGCCTACGCGCTGGCGCGCTGGAGCCCGCTCCCGCGCGCGGATGCCACCCTGGCCACCATCCCTGGCGGGTCGGCGGCCATCGTGTCATCGGCCGACGACCTGGGCGCCGGCGCCGGGCTGGTGGGCTTCGCGCAGTACCTGCGCGTCGGGCTGGTGGCCCTGACCGCCCCCGCCGTGGCCTGGGCGGTCGCCGGCGGCAGGACCAGCAGCCCCGCCGCCCCGGGCAGCCAGTTGTGGCCGACCCTGGATCACCTGGTGAACCGGCTGGTCCACCAACTCGGCGCCGGCGTCTTGCTGGTGAGGAAGATCTTGATGCCGCTGGTGTGACGCTCGCGGGTGGGTGAAACGTGCAGGCGCGTCGTCCGCCGACGTCGTGCTGTCTTGGTGCGGGTGTAAGCCCGTCTCAAAGATTGACGCTGGAGCCCGTCCCGGTTGGGCACTCCGGGTTGCCGCCGTTTTCGAGCGCGAGTCTCAGACTCTTGATCTTTATGCGGGCTCCGCGGACGGCGGCGCCCTGTTGGCCGCTGGGAGAGGAGCCCACGGTGGAGATCATCTACGAACGAGTCGCCGGGATCGACGTCGGCAAGAAGATCATCGCGGTCACGGTGCGCACTCCCGGCGAGCAGCCTGGGAAGCGCCGCCAGGAGATCCGCAAGTTCAACACCTACTACCAGACGCTGGCCGAGATGGTGGGCTGGCTGGTCACCGAGGGCGTCACGCACGTGAGCATGGAGGCCACCGGAATCTACTGGCGGCCGGTGTTCCACGCCCTGTGCGCGGCCGAGCAGCCGTTGGAGGTGTTGCTGGTCAACGCCCGGCATGTCAAGAACGTCCCGGGCCGCAAGAGCGACGCCCTGGACGCCGCCTGGCTGGCCGAGTTGACCGAGTGCGGGATGTTGCGGAGCAGCTTCATCCCGCCGGCCGAGATCGCGGCGATCCGAGAGCTGACCCGCTACCGCAAGAAGCTCATCGAGGCACGCAGCAGCGAACTGCAGCGGCTGGGCAAGGTCCTCGAGGACGCCGGCGTCAAGATCGACTCGGTGGCGTCGTCGCTGTCCACCATGTCGGCCCGGGACATGATCGAGGCATTGATCGACGGCGAGCGCGATCCCGCCCGGCTTGCCGAGCTGGCCCGGGGCAGGATGCGCAGCAAGCTCTCGGACCTGGCTCTGGCGTGCGCGGGTCGGTTCGGCGGCCAGCACGCTGTGATGTGCACCTTGCACCTGGAGCACATCGACCACCTCGCGGACATGATCGCTCGGCTGGACACCCGCATCGACGAGGTCTGCCTCCCTTTCGCCCCTCAGATCGGGCTACTGGCAACGATTCCTGGGATCAGTGAGCGCGCTGCTCAAGTGGTGATCTTTGAGATCGGGGTGGACATGACCCGGTTCCCCACCGCCTCGCACCTGGCCTCCTGGGCCGGACTCTGCCCAGGCAACAACGAGTCTGCCGGCAGGCACCGCTCCGGCCGGACCCGCAAGGGCACATCGAGGTCTGCACGATCCTCAGCGAGTGCGCGTGGTCTGCCGGGCGAACCAGCACTTACGTCGGTGCCCAATTCCGCCGGTTCCATCGCCGCTTCGGCAAGAAGGGCGGGCGCAAGGCCGCCACCGCGACCGCACACACTCTGATCGTGATCATCTGGCACGTCCTCGATAAGGGCATCGGCTACCGCGACCTCGGATCGGACTACTTCACCCGCCGTGTCGACAGCCCCGAACAACGGCAGCGTCGACTCATCCGCGAACTCGAAGCCCTCGGCAACAAGGTCACCCTCGAACCCACCGCCGCATAGCCGATCATCACTACTGATCACCGACCAACCCGGCCTGGGTGCCGGGTCACCGACGCCTGCGTCCAGAACGTGCCTGGTCACCATAGTTACGTCTCAGACCTGGTGTTCATCGTCGTCGGGCTCGAGGTCGGGCTGCGGTTCACCTGGACCACGGTGCGCGGCTCGCTGCGGCTGCTGCCCCACCTGCTGGCCGGCATCGTGGCGCTCTCGGTGGGCTGCGCGGTCCTGGCCTGGGCGCTGGCCGCGCTGGTGCACGTGCCGTTTCTCGATGCCTACCTGGCTACCACCCCCGGCGGCATCAACGCGGTGTTGGCCACCGCCGCGTCCACCCACAGCGACGTCGCCCTGGACTCCACCGTGCAGAGCCTGCGGCTGTTCGCCGTGGTCTTGGCCATGCCCCCCATCATCCGCGCGCTCAAGAACACACAGCGGGCCTCGGGCACTCGGGCGCGCCCCTGAGCCGGCTCGTCCCGAGACCAGCCCGGTCACCTGGGCCGTCCGACCTGCTGACCCCACCGCCGATCGCGGGCCCGTGGGCGACCGACGCCCTGGCTCCAGCCGACGCCGCCGGCTGCGCAGCGCCGAACGGCATCCGGGACGAGAACCGCACCCTTACCGGAGGGCCCGCTTGCGGCGCAGGTGGACCAGCCCGTACCCGGCGAGTAGGAGCACGAGCAGCAGCAGCGGGCCGTAGGTCAGGTAATGCCCGATCCCGGCCAGCGAGGCGGAGAACGCGTAGCCGAGCAGCACGCATCCCGGCCCCCACAACACCGCGCCCGCGGCGTTCCACGGCAGGAAGGTGCGCAGGTAGGGCATCCGGGCCATGCCGGCCATGCCGGGGGTCAGCGCGCGCAGCACCGCGGTGAACCGCCCGAGCAGCACGGCCGCTCCGCCGCGTCGGGTCAGGAACGCGTCCGCGTGGTCCCCTCGGGCTCGGCGGGCCACAGCCCGATCCAGCCCCGCTGCGCGGCGAACCCGGCGACCAGCAGCGCAGTCTCGCCGGGGGACACCAGTCCGATCATGACCGCGGCCTCGGCGAGCGAGCGTGGAGCAGGACCAGCGCGGTGACGCATACCGCCAACCACGTCCCGCCCAGCAGCCACCCGGTTGCGACGTCGGTGGCCCAGTGCACGCCCAGGTAGAGCCGGCTCCCCCCGATGGCCGCGATCCCGACCACCGCGACCGCGACCGCGGTGGTCCGC
>JAKDNL010000566.1 GCA_030451825.1 Pseudonocardia sp.
GCCGGGGCGGCCACCGGGACGACCGCCGGAGCGGGGGTCTCCACGACGGGGGCCTCCACGGCCGGGGGAGCGGAAGCGTCGCGCCCCCCGCAGACGAGCGACGACAGCGGCACCGCGAGCCCCGCGACCACGAGCACGGTCTCGTCGCAGGCCGTGGCCAGCGCGGCGTTGAGCGCGCCGAGCTGGTCCCGGAACACCCGACCGGAACGGGTCTCCGGGACGACGCCCATCCCGACCTCGGCCGAGACCAGCACGACCCGTCCACGGGTCCGGCGCACGGCGTCGACGAGGGCGTCGGTCCGACGGGTCACCGCGGGCGGCAGCGTCGGCTCGGTCCAGGCCGAGGCGTCGTCGAGGACGCCGGTCAGCCAGGTGCCGAGGTCGTCGACGAGCAGCGGGCCGGGCCCGGACAGCTCGCCGACCAGGTCCGGGGACTCGACGGTCACCCAGGCGGCCGGCCGACGGTCGCGGTGCGCGGCGATCCGCGCCTCCCACTCGTCGTCACCGGGCAGGCGTCGGGCGGTGGCGGCGTAGCGGACGGCGGCGTCGGCGGGCAGCAGACCCTCGGCGTACCCGGACTTGCCGGAGCGGGTTCCGCCCAGAACGAGCGTGCGCTGCGGTGCAGGGGAGCTCACGCGCCCATCGTCGCGGATCCGCTCCGCACGCTCGCACCCGGACCGGAGATCGGCCGTGCCCGCCACCGTCGACGGCGTGCCGGATCACCTCGTGCTCGCGGAGGGACGGGAGACGGTCCTGCGCTGAGAGGGTCGTGTCAGACCTGCGCGCCCCGCTGCACCTTCGGCTTGGGCACGCGCATCTTCCGGGGCTGGGTGGCCCGGGAGAACGAGTACCACCCGGTGCCGAGCGGGCTGATCTTCTCGTTCGGGAACTTCGCCCGTGCCTTGCGGGTCACCTGCATCCCGAGCATCGTGCCCTCGACGAGCATCACCGCGAGCATCAGGAACGTGAACAGCGTGATGTACTGCTGCACGGCCGGGACCTGAACCAGCGCCGCGAGCACGACGATCGCTGCCAGCGGCAGGAACAGCCCGATCACGTGCGGGCGGGAGTCGACGATGTCGCGCACGTGGGCGCGCACCGGCCCGCGGTCGCGGGGGAGCAGCACCCGGTCGTCGCCGGCGTCCATCCGCTTGCGGCGATCCGCGGCGGCCTTGCGCCGGTCCTCCTTCGCGGGCCGGTTCTGCTTGGCCAGCTTGGAGGCCTCGCGCTGGGTGCGCGGCGGCGGCGGTGCGGGACCGCGGCGGCGGCCGGGGGCCTCGGCCTCGCGCCGTTTCGGGGTCGCACGGCCCTTACCGGGCGTGCTGTGCGGGCGCGAGCGCGCCTCGGCCCCGGAGTCCGAGACGGTCGTGCCGCCGGTGGTGTCGTCGGCGGTGCCGGACTCGGCATCGGTGCTCTCGGAGCGGCGCAGGAACCTCACGCGTGCCAGAGTACGGGCGCGGCTAACCTGCACGGCATGCGCGTGGTCGTGGCTCCGGACTCCTTCGGCGGGACGCTCAGCGCCCGCGACGCGGCGGAGGCGATCGCGACCGGCTGGCGGCGCGCGGCCCCCGGCGACGACGTGCGCACCGTCCCGCTCGCCGACGGCGGCACCGGCTTCGCCGAGGTGCTACAGGCCGCGCTCGGTGGCACCCTGCACGAGCTGGCGGTGACCGGTCCGCTGGGCGAGCCCGTGACCGGGTCCTGGCTGCAGGCCGGCGACACCGCCTACCTGGAGGCCGCCGCGGCGTGCGGGCTGCACCACGTCCCGCGCGAGCGCCGGACCCCGGACGCCGCGCGGCGGGCGAGCACGCGCGGCGTCGGGGAGCTCCTGGCCGCCGCCCGCGACGCCGGTGTCCGGCGGATCGTGGTCGGACTCGGCGGCTCGGCCACCACCGACGGCGGCGCCGGCATGCTGGCCGCGCTCGGCGCCGTCCCCCGCGACGCCTGCGGCGCCCCGCTGCCCGACGGCGGCGCCGCGCTGGCGGGGTGCGTGCGTCTCGACCCGGCCCCGCTGCCGGCCGATGTCGAGCTCGTGGCCGCGGCCGACGTGGACAACCCGCTGCTCGGGACGCACGGCGCCGCCGCGGTGTTCGGGCCGCAGAAGGGCGCCGACGCGGCAACCGTGGCCGAGCTGGACGCCGCGCTCGCGGTGTTCGCCGGGGTGCTGACGGCCGCGACCGGCACCGACGTCCGCGACGAGCCGGCGGCCGGTGCGGCCGGCGGGCTCGGTGCCGCGCTGCTGGCGCTCGGTGCCCGGCGCGAGTCCGGCGCCGGGCTGGTGCGGACCCTGACCGGCCTGGACGCCGAGCTGGACGCGGCCGCCGCGGACGGCGGCCTGGCGGTCACCGGAGAGGGCAGCTTCGACTGGCAGTCGCTGCGCGGGAAGCTGATCACGGTGGTGGCCCGCGGCGCCGCGGCCCGGGGGATGGCGTGCCTGGTCCTGGCCGGGCAGGTGTCGGTCGGCCGGCGTGAGGCCGGCGCCGCCGGCGTCGACACCGCCTACGCCGTCGCCGACGCCTGCGGCCTGGAGGCCTCGCTGGCCGACCCCGCGGGCACCCTCGCGTCGCTCGCCGAGCAGGTCGCGCGCCGCTGGAGCCGATGACAGGAGGGACGGTGAGCGAAGTCACCGCGGTCCGGGGCGGGATGCGGCGGCCCTCACCTCCCCGCGCCGGGGCCGCGAGGGCATACGATGGTGGGTGGACGCAGGGCCGAGAACCGGACGGAAACCGCTCAGCGAGACCGGCGTCCGCCGGGAACAAGTTCCGTTCCGCACGTTGTTGGGAGAGTCATGACCGTAGACAACACGGTGGACACCACCACCGAGACGCACGGCGTCGAGCTCAGTGACGCGGCCGCCGTCAAGGCGCGTGTCCTGCTCGAGCAGGAGGGTCGCGACGACATGCACCTGCGGATCGCGGTGCAGCCCGGTGGCTGCGCGGGTCTGCGGTATCAGCTGTTCTTCGACGACCGCTCGCTCGACGGGGACCTGTTCAAGGACTTCCACGGCCTCAAGGTCGGGGTGGACCGGATGAGCGCCCCGTACCTGCAGGGAGCGCAGATCGACTTCGTGGACACCATCGAGAAGCAGGGCTTCACGATCGACAACCCGAACGCGGGCGGCTCGTGCGCCTGCGGTGACTCATTCAACTGATCCGGGTCGATCGACTGTCGTAGTCCTCACAGGTTCTAAAAGACCTGGTCAGAGCGCCGGACGGGCCTCGTCATGATCTATTCGATCCTGACGGGGCCCGTTCTGGTGTCGTAGGGTGCCCTACGTGCCTATTGCCGTAACGGGATCCATCGCGTCCGACAACCTCATGCACTTCCCCGGGAAGTTCTCCGAGCAGCTGCTTGCCGACCAGCTCGACCGCATCTCGGTCAGCTTCCTGGTCGACGAGCTGGTCGTCCGGCGGGGCGGCGTGGCGGGCAACATCGCGTTCGCGCTGGGTGTGCTGGGCCAGGCCCCGGTGCTCATCGGCGCGGTCGGCCCGGACTTCGCCGACTACAAGAAGCTGCTCGACGAGCTCGGGGTGGACACCTCGGGCGTGCACACGTTCGAGGACCTGCACACCGCACGCTTCACCTGCACCACCGACGACGACATGCGCCAGATCGCATCCTTCTACACCGGGGCGATGGCCCGCTCCCGCGAGATCGAGCTCGCCCCGATCGCCGAGCGCGTCGGCGGGTTCGACCTGGTGCTGATCGGCGCCAGCGACCCGGACGCCATGGTCCGCCACACCGACGAGTGCCGCGAGAAGGGCTACCCCTTCCTGGCCGACCCGTCGCAGCAGCTGGCCCGGATGGAGGGCCCCGAGGTCAAGCGCCTGATCGAGGGCGCGAAGTACCTGGTCACCAACGACTACGAGTACGAGCTGCTGCTCAAGAAGACCGGCTGGACGGCCGAGGAGGTCGCGAGCAAGGTCGACACCCGGATCACCACCTACGGCGAGAAGGGTGTGGTGATCGTCGAGCGCGACGGCACCGAGACCCGCGTCGACGTCGTGCCGCCGACCGAGCTCGTCGACCCGACCGGCGTCGGTGACGCCTGGCGCGCCGGATTCCTGACCGCGCTGAACGGCGGGCTGTCCCTGGAGCGCTCGGCCCAGCTCGGCGCCCTGATCGCGACCTACGTGCTGGAGTCCGACGGCCCGCAGGAGTGGACCTGGGACCGCGAGGCGGCCCTGACCCGCCTGCGCGACACCTACGGAGACGCCTCCGCCGACGAGATCCGCGGCGTCCTGCCCGCGTAGTCCG
>JAKDNL010000567.1 GCA_030451825.1 Pseudonocardia sp.
CGACACCGGGAACCGCGTCGACGTCATGGTGGGCAACCCGCCCTGGCTGGCCTACAGGTACATGCCCCCACTGATGAAGGCCGAGTTCCGCGAGATGAGCGAGGGCCGCGGCTTCTGGGCCGGCGCTGCCGTCGCCACCCACCAGGACCTCTCCGCGCTGTTCGTCGCCCGGGCCACCGAGCTCTACCTGCGAGAGGGCGGCCGCTTCGCCTTCGTCATGCCCCTAGCCGTGCTCACCCGCAACCAGTACGCGGGCTTCCGCAGCGGCCGCTGGAGCTCTGACCGTGCCGGCGCGAACGTCAACGCCGCCCTGGACACCGCCTGGGACCTGCACGCGGTCAAGCCTTCGTTCTTCCCGGTGCCGGCCAGCGTGATCCTCGGCACCCGCACGAGCGAACCCGGCACCAGCGCGCCCGGCATCGAGAACTGGTCCGGACGCGTCCCCCACCGCAACGCCGCCCTCAGCGTCGCCCGACCAGCGCTGACCCGCAGCGCTGCCGCGGCGACCGTGACCGGGCAGCTCTCGCCCTATGCCCCCCGCTTCACACAGGGCGCGACCCTTGTACCGAGGTTCCTCGTGCTCGTCGAGCCCAAACAGGCCGGCCCGTTCGGCGCCGGAGCGGGACGGCGTGCGATCGGCTCCCGGCGCAGCAGCACCGAGAAGAAGCCGTGGAAGGACCTGCCCAGTCTGTCCGGCTCGGTCGAGAAGCAGTTCGTTCGCCCTGTCCACCTCGGCGACACGGTCCTGCCCTTCCGTGAGCAGGAGCCCTTCCTCGGCGTCATCCCCTGGGACGGCAAACGGCTCCTGCAGGGCAGCGACGACACCATCGACCTCTACCCCGGCCTCGCCGACTGGTGGCGCGAGGCCGAGCGCACCTGGACCGAGCACCGCACCAACGACAAGCTCTCGCTGCTCGGGCAGCTCGACTACCGGCGCAAGCTCAAGACCCAGTTTCCCGCCGGTGAGCACCGTGTGGTCTACACCAAGGGCGGCATGTACCTCGCCGCCGCACGCATCTCCGACCCGAACGCGGTGATCGACCACAAGCTCTACTGGGGCTCGGCCTCCTCCCTCGACGAGGCCCGCTACCTCACCGCCATCCTCAACAGCCCCGCCCTGCTCGAGTTGGTCCGGCCACTGCAGGCCCGCGGCGAGCACAACCCACGAGACTTCGATAAGTACGTCTTCCAGATCCCGTTCCCTCTCTACGACGAGGACGCCGAAGATCACCGCCACATGGCTGGCCTCGCTGAACGCGCCGAGCTCGTCTCGGCCGCCGTTGAGCTACCCAGGGCCTCCTTCCAGATCCAACGCCGGCAGATCCGCGAGGCCCTGGTGACCGACGGGGTCGGGCACGAGATCGACCAAGCGGTCCTTGCCCTACTAGCGCCGACGACTCCCCCGAGCTGACAGACGATCGGTGCCGCCTGGGATCGAGGACACCGGTGTTCGCCGCGGCCAGTTCCCTCGGGGCCGCTCTTCAGCCGTTTCCGAGCCCGATCCCCGAGGGCCTCAAGTGCGACGTGCAAAGCCTGTGCACCCTCGCGGGAGTACCGCGGGCCACGCTCTACCGCACCTACCCCCACCTGAAAGCAGAGTTCGACCGCGGCCGCACCACCGCCCGCGAGACCGGACACCAGTCCGACCCACGGCTGGCCCAGATCGAACGCCTCAAGACCGAGAACACGCAGCTGCGGGAACGACTCAGCACCAAGGACAGGCGAGGAACAGGGATCGGGTCTGCGGGCGGTGGCCGGGACGGCGCCTCGCGGCGGTGGGGACGTGGTGACTCTGCACCCGCCCGCGGGCTTGCCCGTCGATGCCCCGCCTGCCCGCTGCCGACCGGGTGAGACCACCGCTGCGGTCGCCGAGGTCGGGCACCGGTGACGGGGGTGGTCTCACACCGGTCGGGCGAGCGCGGGGCCCCGCCGCACCCGCGATCGGGGTGCGGGCGAGTCACGTCCCACCGCACCAGGTGCGTGGGGCCGCCCCGGCCACCGGCCCGGGGCGTCGACCCGCTCGTTGGGAGTACCGCGATGGATCTCGAACTGCTGCGCGCGCCCCGCCAGCCCGCCCCTCCGGCCCTACCCGCGCCTTGGTCGACGCGGCCGAGGCCGCCGCCGAGAACGCGACCACCCGGGCTCGCACCGCGCAGACCGCCGCCGCTGCGGCGAACGCCGCCCAGGCCCAGGCCGAGCAGGTCGCTGAGGATGCCCTCGCCGAACGCGACGAGGCCACCGACGAGCGCGATCGCTACGCCGGCCTGCTCGCCGACCGCGACGCCGCGCTCGACACCGCCCGGACCCGGCTCGACGAGGTCGCGCTCGCGCACCGCCAGGTCGCCGGCGAACGCGACCAGCTCACCGAGCAACTCGCGGCGGTCCAGGCCGAACGCGATCAGGTCGCCGGCGAGTTGACCGAATCGCGCCAGGCCCACGACACCCTGCGCGCCGAGCACCAGCAGGTCCTCCTCGACCGCGACACGACCCGCACCGAGCTGGCCGAGACGCGCACCGAACGCGACGCCGCCCGCGACGACGCGATCACGCAACGCCAGGCCGTTGAGACCGCCGCCCGGGACCGGCATGCCGCCGAACAGGCCCGTGACGGGCTGCGCGGCGAACTCGCCGACGCCCGCACCCGCATCGACGAACTCGCCGCGGCCGCGGCCCGCACCGCCGAGGCCGTCACCGCCGCCGAGAACGCCGCGCTCGCCCGTCAGCTCGAGCGCGACGTCGACAGCGAACGCCGCCACGGTGAACAGCGCCTCGACGACCTGCGTGAACGCCACGCGGACGAACTGCGCGCCCTCCGCGAGAGCCGCACCGACGACGAACCCGACACCGCCGCCCCGGACACCGAGACCCCGGACACCGCCGACGCGGCCGCTCCGCCGACCGCGCGCCGCGCCGGAACGGACCGCGGCCCCAAGCGAGCCCGGCGGAGGCCCGGCCCCGACCAGACCCCCGACCGGTAGGAGTGAGGACAGTGACGACGTCGCACGAGCAGGCCATGCCCGCGCAGCACAGGACCCGTGCCCGCGCCGACATCGTCGCCGCCCGCGCCACCGGAGACCGGCTACGCGCCGCCTGTGCCGCCGCGACCGACGTCGCCGGCGGAGCGTGGGCAGACCGCGAGCAGCAGGCCCTCGACGGGCTACGCGCTGCCGCAGCGTTCCTGCGCTACCACCCCAACACCGCCGTCGCGCGCGCGATCACCAGCGCACTGCAGGACGTCGGGGAGGCTGGCCATGGCGCCATTGGAGAGCAGAGTTGCAGCCCATGGACCTCGCAGTGCTATGACCCCGCCGCGTACCCTCGCTTGCCTGTTCCGGACGACCGCCCCGACACCCTGCCCCGATACAGGGGGCCCGACGAGGCGGTGGCACACGTCGGCAAAACGGGCCCCGTGGATCCTTCCGCGGAGCCCGACTCGTACGCCCGGCCAGGGTCGGCCGCTACTCCTTCGTCGCGGTGACGACGATCGTCGAGTCGGACGCCACCTTTTCCCCGGCGCCGGGCTCGATCTTCATCACGGTCCAGTTGGCCCGGTTCAGCACCATCTTGTCCTGCTCGTCCTGGCTGGCGAACTGCACGTTCGTGAGTCCGAGCTTCTGCAGCTCGTCGCTGACGATGGCGGCGTTGCGGCCCTCGACGTCCGGGATCTCAACCTGTGTCAGTGGGGCCGGCGCCGAGCTGGCCGGTGCGGTCGTGGCGGGGGCCGCGGCGGGCGCGGGGCTGGTCTGGGCAGAGCCGGCCTTGAAGCCCTCGTCGAAGCTGTCCCCGGTGCCGCAGCCGGCCAGGGCGAGCGCGGCCAGGGCGAAGGCGGGGAGTAGCGCGGTCTTGCGCATGGGGAGCGTGCCTTTCGTGGTGGGTTCCGAGCGTCTGTGTATCGCTATCCGGAATGCGGCGTTAGCGACGCTGGTCAGGCGTCGGGACGGCCCTATCCGCCCGGGCAGGGTGAGGGGCCGCAGAGGTGCCTCGTAGCGAGCGCAGTGGAGCTCGGTCGCTGGGGCCACGGCGCGCCCTACCCGGGGTCCGAAGTGAGCTCCGCGGCACCGACCTCACGCCGTGACGGACTGTCCCGCGAGGATCTGCCGGTGCTGGCGGTGTGAGGTGTCATGTCGGACTGGCCGCCAGGCGCCCAGACGGTCCGACCACGAGCTGAGCAGGATTGTCGGGGTGGGCAGGCACACTGGAGCCATGGGAGCCCAGGACGGTGCCCGCACGTTTCTCGACGTGCCCTTCGCGGA
>JAKDNL010000568.1 GCA_030451825.1 Pseudonocardia sp.
CGCTGTGGTGGCTGGTGCTCGCCGCGGCCGCGGCACCACTGCTGACCGCGCCGATCACCGAGGGCCCGGTCCGCCACGTCACGACGGCGTTCTCGGCGTCGATCGGAGTGGCGCTGGCCGCGCTGCTGGTCATCGGGCTGGCCGCGCACACCCGTCGGCGGTTCGGAGGCATGAGCGGCGACGTCCTGGGTGCCGCCTGCGAGCTCGGGGGCACCGCTGTCCTGGTGATCGTCGCCGCCGCCCGCTGACGGCGACGGCACGCCAAGCCCGTGCGGCCGGGCGGATCGATGGCGGCCCGGAGGTCAGACCGAGGCGGCCGCCTTCGCGAGCGGGTGCATCCAGCCGTGCGGGTCCGGCGCCGCGCCCCGCTGGACGGCGGTCAGGCGCTCGCGCAGCTGCAGCGTGACCGGGCCGGGCTCGCCACCACCGATCTGCACCTCGCCACCGTGGTGCTTAACGGCGCCGATCGGGGTGATCACTGCGGCCGTGCCGCAACCGAACACCTCGGTCAACATCCCGTTGGCGGCGCCGCCCAGCCACTCCTGCCCGGCGATCCGGCGCGACACGACGGTGATCCCCATGTCGTCTGCGAGGGTCATCAGCGAGTCCCGGGTGATCCCGGCCAGCACGGTGCCACGCAGCTCCGGGGTGACCAGCTCGATCTCGTCGCCGGTGCGGAAGACGAAGAACAGGTTGTTCGAACCCATCTCCTCGATCCAGGTCCGCTCCTCGGCGTCGAGGTAGGCGACCTGGGCGCAGCCGTGCTCCGCGCCGACCGACTGCGGCAGCAGCGAGGCCGCGTAGTTCCCGCCGCACTTCGCGGTGCCGGTGCCACCCAGTGCGGCGCGGGTGTACTCCGTCTCGAGCCAGACGTCCATCGGCTTGACCCCGCCGGAGAAGTAGGGCCCGGCCGGTGAGGCGATCACCGCGTAGAGGTACTCCGACGACGGCCGCACGCCGAGGCCGACCTCCGTCGCGATCATGAAGGGGCGCAGGTAGAGCGAGTCCTCGCCACCGGAGGCCGGCACCCACTCGCTGTCCACGGCGAGCAGCTCGGTCAGCGAGGCGAGGAACAGCTCCTCCGGCAACTCCGGCATGGCCATGCGGGCCGCGGAGCCCTGGAAGCGGCGCGCGTTGGCGTCCGGGCGGAACGAGGCGATCGACCCGTCGGGCTGGCGGTAGGCCTTGAGGCCCTCGAAGATCTCCTGGCCGTAGTGCAGCACCATCGACGACGGGTCCAGCACGAGCGGGCCGTAGGGCACGATCTCCGGGTCGTGCCAGCCCCGGCCGGCGGTCCACCGGATCGTGGCCATGTGATCGGTCATGTGCCGGCCGAACCCTGGGTCGGCGAGAATCTCGGCGCGCCGCTCCGGCGACACGGGCGCGGGATTCATGGTGACTGCGAAGGACGGCGCGCTCATCCCCCGACGGTATCCCCCGCGCCCGCGCCGCAATAGTCGGATACCCACCTAACCCCCCGTGCGCGGATATCATCGTCGGGACAGCGATATCCGCGCACGACCCTCGTGCGCGGATATCGTCGTTCTGGCAGTGGTTTCCGCGCACGGGTCACCGGTTCCGCGCACGGGCCGGTCAGCGGACGTGGGACTCCACGAACGGTGGCTTCACCACGTCCGCGGGCAGGGCCCGGCCACGCACCTCGATCTGCACCGCGGCGCCCGGCTTGACCCCCGCGGCGGTGTCGATCAGGGCCAGCGCGATCCCCGTCTTCAGCGTCGGCGAGAACGTGCCGGAGGTGACGGTGCCGATCGGGTCGCCGCCCTCGGCGGGCAGCACGGCCATCCCGGCTCGCGGCACACCGCGCCCGGTCGCGCGCAGCGCCCGCAGGCGCCGCGCCGGTCCGCGTTCCTTCTCGGACACCAATGCGTCGCGGCCCCAGAACGCGGGCTTGTCCCAGCCGACGGCCCAGCTGCTGCCGGCCTGCAGCGGGCTGATCTCCTCGGACAGCTCGTGCCCGTGCAGCGGGTAGCCCATCTCGGTACGCAGCGTGTCCCGTGCGGCCAGCCCGCACGGACCCCCGCCGACCGCCCGCACACCTTCGAGCAGCGCGTCCCACATCGCCGGCGCGGCCGCGGCGGCCAGGACCAGCTCGTAGCCCAGCTCGCCGGTGTAGCCCGAGCGGCACACGCGCACGGCGCCGCCCTCGAGGTCGCGGAAGGCCATGTAGTCCAGGCCGTCGATCTCCCCGGCGGCCTCGCCCAGTGCGGCGGCCAGTGCCTCGCCGGCGCGCGGCCCCTGTACGGCGAGAACGGCCAGTTCGCGGTGCCGGTCGGTGACGGTGACTCCGTCCGGGGCGCCGTCGCGCAGCATCTCCACGATCCGGGTCGAGTTGGCCGCGTTCGGGACGAGCAGCACCTCGTCCGGGCCGGCCAGATAGGCGATCATGTCGTCGATCACGCCGCCGTCGGCGTTGCAGGCCAGCGTGTACTGCGCCCGGCCGGGCCCGATCTTCTCCAGGTCCGCGCTGAGGCAGGTGTTGACGTGCGCGGCCGCACCGGGCCCGGTCACCGGGACGGTGCCCAGGTGGCTGACGTCGAACAGGCCGGCGCTGTCCCGGACCGTGGTGTGTTCGGCGACGGTGCCGGCCGGGTAGGAGATCGGCATCGACCACCCGCCGAACTCGCCCATCGTGGCGTCGGAGGCGGTGTGCCGGTCGTGCAGCGGGCTGGTGAGCAGGTCGAGGTCCGTCACGGGTCCAGACCGTACCCGGCTACGCCGCCTGCTCCCCGTCCTCACCGGAGTGGGGCTGCTCGTCGCCGTCGCGTCGGGCGCCGGAGGTACGTACGAGGAGCGTGCTCAGCAGCCAGCCCCCGACGAGCAGGACCGCGGTCGAGGTCAGGGCCCAGGTGGGCAGGCTCACGGCCAGTACCAGGCACAGCAGCCCACCGACGATGGCGACGGCGAGAGTCCGCCGCGACCGTCCGGGAAGGCGCAGCGCGGCCACGTGCAGCAGCGCGTAGTGCACCAGCACCGCGCACGCCGAGATCGCCAGCGCGGTGACCGGCCCGACCAGCAGCGTGACCAGCACGACGAGCAGCCCACCGACGAGATCGGAGACCCACGGGGTGCCACGCGACCCGGTCCGGGCGAGCATCCGGGGCAGGGCACCGGCGCGTGCCATCCGGGCGGCGTTCTCCGAGGCCCGTGACAGCACGGCCAGCAGCGCGGACCCGGTGGCCACCGCCGCCCCGACACGGACCAGCACACCCAGGGCGGGACTGCCCCCGGCGTCGATCAACGACGCGAGCGGGGTCGGCGAGGAAGCCAGCCGATCCGCGCCGAGACCGTTCAGCAGGGCGCCGGAGACCGCGAGGAAGATCGCTCCCGCGATCAGCACGGCGATCGTCGAGGCCCGCCGGACGGTGCGCAGCGGGTCGCGCAGGCTGCCGCCCAGCTCCGCGACCCGCGACGTCCCGGCGAAGGCGAAGAACGCGAACGCGGCCGCGGTGAGCACGCCGAACGCGCTCCCCGGAACGGCGGCCTGCAACGTCCCCACCGGCAACTCGGCCGGCGTGCCCGCGGCGGCCGCCGTCTCCAGAGCGGCCGACGGGCCCGCCGCCCCGGACCCGGACGCACCGACGATCATCACCAGCAGCACGACGCCGACCGCGGCGGCGACCAGGCCCCGGCAGGCGTTCACCGAGATCCGCGCCCCGGCCACGTTGAGCCCGATCACGACCAGCACGGCGACGATCGCCACCGGCACCGGCCGCGACGGCAACACGTAGGCGCCGAACACCCCGGCAGCGGCTGCCGCGGCGGCGCCGCGCGCGACCAGGCGGGCGACACCGGCGAGGCGACCGGCCGCGGGCGGCAGGTCCGTCGGCACCAGCCCGCCCCCGCCCGGGCGGGCCGCGGTCAGGTCGGCGATCGAGGAGACGTTGCACAGCGCCACGACCCCGGCGAGGACGACGGCCAACGGCAGCCACGGACCGGCCGCCGCGGCGGCCGGCGCGAACGCCGCGTACAGGCCGGTACCGAGCAGCGCCGCGAGGGCGACGACGACAGCCGTCGCCGTGCTCACGCGCTGCGGGGCTCCGGACACCGCGCCACCATGCCATCCGACCCTGTGTCAAGGGGCGCCGCGGGGGTGTCATTAGCATTTCGGTCCGGTCTCGGGTCCGGCGACACGCTCGCCGGCACCCCGGAACGCCATGCCCGTCCCCACGTCCGTCCCAGGAGCCGCCCGTGCCTTCGCAGCCGTCCTCGTCGTCCTCCACCCA
>JAKDNL010000069.1 GCA_030451825.1 Pseudonocardia sp.
TCACACGCCGGGAGCAGCGTGGCGACGGTGTCCGATCCGGCGAGCGCGTCGACGTCGTCGCCGCTCAGGTGCGTGCAGTGGTCGACGCTGGCCGCGCCGTGCGCGACGGCCAGCCGCACGCCCGCTCCGGCGCCGAGCTGGTTGCCGTGCACCCGCAGGCCCAGCCCGGCCGCCGCGCCGGCGCGCAGCACCCGGGCCGAGGACACCTCGTCGAACGCGCCGTCCTCGCAGAACACGTCCACCCAGCCGACGTGCGCGGCGACGGCGTCGAGCATCGGGCCGCAGACCTCGTCCAGGTAGGCGTCCGGCTCGGCGTCGGCGGGGACGACGTGCGCGCCGAGGAACGTGACCTCGTCGACGACGCCGGCGGCCAGCCGGGCGGCGCGCGCCTCGTCGGTGACGGTGAGGCCGTAGCCGGTCTTGGTCTCCAGGCAGGTGGTGCCCTGCCGGGCGGCCTCCTCGACGTGGCGGCGCAGGCCGGCGGCGAGCGCGTCGTCGGTCGCGGCGCGGGTGGCGGCGACCGTGGTGCGGATCCCGGACGCCGCGTAGGGACGACCGGCCATCCGGGCCGCGAACTCGGCGCCGCGGTCCCCGGCGAAGACCAGGTGGGTATGGCTGTCCACCCACCCGGGCAGCACGGCGCGACCGTCGACGTCGACGCGCTCGTCGGCCGGCGGGGCGTCCGCGGCGCGACCGGTCCAGGCGACCCGGCCGCCGTCGGAGACGACGGCGAAGGGCCCGCTGCCGCCCGGGCCGTCCGGATCGTGGGTGGTGAGCTCGGCGATGCCGGTGATCAGGGTCGACATGTGGCCTCCCGGAGCGCGGTGATCTCGGCCGCGAGCGCGGCCGCGGGCCGCTCGACGTGCCGGTGGACACGCTCGCGCACGACCCACCGGCCACCGACCAGCACGTCGGTGACGTCGGCGGCGCCGGCCGCGTGCAGCACCCCGACCGGCGCGATGCCGGCGGTGCGGACCGAGTCCAGGGCGACGGTGACCAGGTCGGCCGGGGCGCCGACGGCCAGCCCGGCCGTGGAGCCGGTCGCCATGGACAGGAGCTGCGCGGGGGAGAAGCGCTGCCGCACCCGGTGCGCCAGCCGCTCGTGCATCTCCGCCCCGCGGGCCTCCTCGAACGGGTCGACGACGGCCTGGCTGTCGCTGCCCAGGCACAGCCCGACGCCGGCTTCGTGCAGCTGCGAGGCGGGCCCGATGCCGTCGCCCAGGTCGCGCTCGGTGGTCGGACAGAGGCACACCCGGGTACCGGACGCGGCGAGGCGGGCGACGTCGTCGCCGGTCAGGTGGGTGGCGTGCACGGCGACGGTGTCCGGGCCGAGCACGCCCGCGTAGTCCAGGACGGCGGTCGGGGTGCGGCCGTACGCGGCCAGGCAGGCCTCGTTCTCGGCCGTCTGTTCGGACAGATGCACGTGCAGCGGCCCCCCGGCCGCCCATTCGGCGACGATCGGCAGCTCCGCTTCGGGGACGGCGCGCACCGAGTGCACGGCCGCGCCGAGGCGGACCCGGTCGCCGTCGTCGATCTTGAGGAGCGGGTCGAGGCGCTCGGCCCAGGCGTCGGCGTGGGCGTCGGCGAAGCGGCGCTGCACCGGGGAGAGCGGCTCGCCGATGCCGCCGGCGAGGTAGCACGTGTCGAGCAGGGTGAGCCGGATCCCGGCCGCCGCGGCGGCGTCGACGAGGGCGTGGCCCATCGCGTTCGGGTCGTCGTAGGGATGTCCTCCCCGTCCGTGGTGCAGGTAGTGGAACTCGGTGACCGAGGTGTATCCGGCCAGCGCCATCTCGGCGTAGACCGCGGTGGCCAGGCGGCGGTAGGAGTCCGGGTCGAGGCGGTCGGCGACGCGGTACATGTCATCGCGCCAGGACCAGAACGACGTCGCGTGTCCGGCCGGGTGTCCGCGCAGGGCCCGGTGGAACGCGTGCGAGTGGGCGTTGACGAATCCGGGCACGGTGATGCCGTCGAGCACCGTTCCCGCCCGCGCCGCGCCGGGGCGGACCGACGAGATCCGGCCGTCGGAGATCTCGATCGCGACGGCCGCCGCGGGCCCGTCCGGCAGCCAGGCGTGCTCGCACCACAGGGTCGGCGCGCCCGTCGCCCGCCCGGTCATCGGGCCAGCTCCGCGAGGACGTCGGCGAGTGCCCGGGCGCCGTGGGAGACGTCGTCGTCCTCGGCGTGCTCCTGCGGCGCATGGCTGATGCCGGTCGGGTTGCGGACGTGCAGCATCCCGGCGGGGGCGTGCGCGGCGAGCACCCCGGCGTCGTGCCCGGCCGCGGTGGCCAGCGTCGGGGCGCCGGGGACGGCCGCGGCCAGCCGCGCTGCGAGCGCGTCGTCGAACGCGACGGCCGGGGAGAGCGACTCGCGGCCGAGCTCGACCGTGCAGCCCTCGGCGTCCGCGGCCGCCCGGGCCGCGCCCAGCACGTCCTCGACGACCGGTCCCGGCTCCCCGGCCGGAATGCGGACGTCGAGCCACAGGTCCACCGAGGACGCGATCACGTTCGTGCCGCCGGGGTTCGGCACCAGCCGTCCGACGGTCGCGCGGGCGTCCGCGACCCGGGCGGCGGCCCGCCGCGCGGCCAGGACGGTGGCCGCGGCCGGGATCATCGGATCGCGGCGGTCGGTCAGCGCCGTCGTGCCGGCGTGGTTGCCCTGCCCGGTGAACGTCAGCCTCCAGCGGCCGTGCGCGACGACCGCCGACCCGATCCCGACCGGCGCGTCGAGGGCGCGGCCCTGCTCGACGTGCAGCTCCACGAACCGCCCGACCCGGGCGAGGCGCTCCGGGTCCGGGCCGAGCGCGGACGGGTCGTCGCCGCGTGCGGTCAGCGCCTCGGCCAGGCTCACGCCGTCGGCGTCGCGCAGCCCGCGGGCGCGGTCGGCGTCGAGGTCGCCGGTGAGCAGGCGCGACCCCAGGCAGGGCACGCCGAACCGGCCGCCCTCCTCCTCGGCGAACACCACGACCGCCAGCGGGCGGGCCGGTGCGAACCCGCGCGCGACCAGGTCCTCGACCGCGGCCAGCGCGCTCGCGACGCCCAGCGGGCCGTCGAACGCGCCGCCGCCGGGCACGGAGTCCAGGTGGCTGCCGGTGACGACGGCGTCCGGGCCGGGGGTGCCCCACCAGGCCCACACGTTGCCGTTGCGGTCGGTCTCGACGTCCAGCCCGCGGCGACCGGCCTGCTCGGCGAACCAGTCGCGCAGGTCCGACTCGGCGGGGGTCGCCAGATGCCGGGAGTACCCGCCGCGCGCCCGGTCCCGCCCGACCCCGGCGATCCCGGCGAGCAGCTCCACGGTGCCGACATGCCCGGTGCTCATCGCTGCTCCCGCATCGGGATCCGCACCCCGCGCTCCTCGGCGACCTCGATCGCGCGGTCGTAGCCGGCGTCGACGTGCCGGATGATCCCGGACCCCGGGTCGTTCGTCAGCACCCGGGCGATCTTGCGCCCGGCCAGGTCGGTGCCGTCGGCGACGCACACCTGCCCGGCGTGGATCGAGCGCCCCATCCCGACGCCGCCGCCCTGGTGCAGCGACACCCAGCTCGCGCCGGACGCCGTGTTCAGCAGCGCGTTGAGCAGCGGCCAGTCCGCGATCGCGTCCGAGCCGTCGGCCATCGCCTCGGTCTCCCGGTACGGCGAGGCGACGCTGCCGGAGTCGAGATGGTCGCGACCGATCACGACCGGCGCGGACAGCTCCCCGGAGGCGACCATCTCGTTGAAGCGCTCCCCGGCCCGGGCCCGCCCGCCGTAGCCCAGCCAGCAGATCCGCGCCGGCAGGCCCTGGTGGCGGACCTTCTGCCCGGCCAGGCGCATCCAGCGGGCGAGCGGCTCGTCGTCGCCGAACTCCTCCAGCACGGCGCGGTCGGTGGCCGCGATGTCGGCCGGGTCGCCGGAGAGCGCCGCCCACCGGAACGGGCCCTTGCCCTCGCAGAACAGCGGACGGATGTAGGCCGGGACGAAGCCGGGGATGTCGAACGCCCGGGTGCAGCCGGCCAGGCGGGCCTCGCCGCGGATCGAGTTGCCGTAGTCGAACACCTCGGCGCCGCCGTCGGAGAACGCCAGCATCGCCTCGACGTGGGCGGCCATGGACTCGCGCGCCCGATCGGTGAACTCGCCGGGCTTGGTCCGGGCGTACTCCGCCCAGTCGGCGAGCTCGACCCCGATCGGCAGGTAGGACAGCGGGTCGTGTGCCGAGGTCTGGTCGGTGACGACGTCGACCTCGGCGCCCCGGCGGTGGATCTCGGCGAACACCTCGGCCGCGTTGCCGATCACCGCGACCGACACCGCCTCCCGGGACGCGCGCGCCGCCGACACCCGGGCCAGCGCGGTGTCCAGGTCGGGCGCGACCTCGTCCAGGTACCCGGTCTCCACGCGCCGCCGCGCCCGCGCCGGGTCGCACTCCACGACCAGCGCCGTGCCGCCGTTCATGGTGACCGCCAACGGCTGCGCGCCACCCATCCCGCCCAGGCCCGCGGTCAGCGTCAGCGTGCCGGCCAGCGAGCCGTCGAAGCGGGTGCGGGCGACGGCGGCGAACGTCTCGTAGGTGCCCTGCAGGATGCCCTGGCTGCCGATGTAGATCCACGACCCGGCCGTCATCTGCCCGTACATGGTCAGGCCGAGCTGCTCGAGACGCCGGAACTCCGGCCAGGTCGCCCAGTCGCCGACCAGGTTCGAGTTGGCCAGCAGCACCCGCGGCGCCCACTCGTGGGTGCGGAACACCCCGACCGGACGCCCGGACTGCACGAGCAGCGTCTCGTCGGACTCCAGCTCGACGAGGCAGCGCCGGATCGCGGCCAGGCTCGCGTGGTCGCGGGCCGCCTTGCCGGTGCCGCCGTAGACGACCAGGTCCTCGGGCCGCTCGGCCACCTCCGGGTCGAGGTTGTTGTCCAGCATTCGCAGGGCCGCCTCGGTGGCCCAGCTCCGTGCCGTGATCTGCGTGCCCCGCGCCGCTCCTGCACCCATTGCTGCACCCATCCCTGCGCCCATTCCTGGGGACCTCCCGTTCGACGGGGCGTCCCGCGCCGGGAACGCACGCTCCAGTGCAGCGCGTCGACACGTCCGGTGCGAGGGGGTGCAGACTGCTCGTGTCTCGGATTCCAGACAGTTTCGTTCAGGCAGTGACCGGAGGTGGGCGGTGACCGGTGGGGTGCCGGCGCTGCGCCGGGGTCTGGCGGTGCTGCGGTTGCTCGCCGCGCACCCCGGGCCGATGCCGGCGTCGACGATCGCGACGTCGCTCGGGCTGCCCCGGTCGACGGTCTATCACCTGCTCACCGAGCTGGAGGCGGCCGGATTCGTGGTGCACCTGCCCGAGCGGCAGCGCTACGGCCTCGGCATGGCCGCGTTCGAGGTCGGGTCGGCCTACCTGCGTCACGATCCGCTGGAGAAGCTCGCCGCGCCGCTGCTGCGACGCCTGGTCGAGCGCGTCGGGCACGACGCGCACCTCGGCGTGCTGCACGGCCGGGAGCTGCTCTACCTGCTGCGCGAGCGCCCCGCCCGCCCCGAGGGCCTGGTCACGGCCGTCGGTGTGCGGCTGCCGGCGCACCTCACCGCGTCCGGCCGGGCCGTGCTCGCCGGCACCGGACGGGCCCAGCTCCGCGCGCTGCTCTCGACCGGCACCCCGCTGGAGCGCCGGACCGCGCGCGGACCGGCGTCGTTGCGCGCCCTGCACTCGACCTTGGCCGCGGAACGACGGCGGGGGTGGGCCTGCGAGGACGGGGAGGTCAGCCCTGGGTTCGCCTCGGTCGCGTACCCGGTCCTCGGGCCGGAGGGGCCGGGTGGGTCGGACGGGCACGCGGTCGCGGCGGTGAGTGTCACGTTCCGGCACCTGTGCGACCCGGCGTGTGGGCAGACGTGGCCGGACCTGGCCGCGACGGTGCGCCGCACCGCGCACGAGATCACCCGGCGGCTGGGCGGGGTGGCGCCGACGGTGCGGCGATGAGGTCGACCCCGGCCGGCCCGTCCCGGGACGGTCTCCACAGGAATTCGCTCGCGAACCGAGAGAGTTGGCGAGCGAATTCCTGTGAACGGGTAGCCGCCAGACCGCGTCGGGTCACGATCCGAGTCGATCCGGGAGCGGTCCCTCGTGCTCGGCTGGATCGGTGTTCGCTGGTCGCCGATCCGGGGAGGGGGCCGGCGCCGCGGACCCGCTCACCGCGTGCTGGCGCGGAGCCAGGCCATCGAGGTCGCGGCGGCGACGCCCAGGCTCAGCGTGATCGCGACGGCGGTGCGGGTGGGGCCGGTCGCCGAGAGCATCCAGCCGGACGGCCCGGCCAGCCACAGCCAGGACGCGGCCAGCGTGCTGCCGCCGAACAGCACGCCGGTCATCCCGCCCAGGACGTTCACGGTCAGCGCGACGGCCAGGTGGAAGCGGGTGTACAGCCACAGCGTCAGCGCGACGATGGCCCAGCCGACCGAGACGCCGACGGCCACCCGGGACGCGACGTATCCCGCGTCGTCGCCGATCAGCACCATCAGCAGACCGGCGAACGCGCACGTTCCGGTCACGATGCCGGCCAGCACGCCGAGCAGTGCCCGCCCCGCGCGATGCGGGCGGTGGTCCCGGGTCGCGACGATCCGCCAGGCCGGGGCCTGCGCCTGCCAGGCGAGCACCGCGAGCACCCACGCGCCGGTCGGCAGCACCACGAACCCGAGCAGTCCCTCGAGGTAGGACGGCCGGACGGCGGCGACGAGCGCGAGCAGGACCGCGACGGCGAGGGTGAGCGGGCCGATCGCGGTGCGGCGCAGAGACCCGAGCAGGGCACGCGAGGTGCCGCCGCGCCCGTCGTCGGCGAGGTAGGCCGGCAGCGCCGCCGCCGCGAGCAGCGCCGAGGCGAGCAGCGACGGCCAGGCCGGGTAGTCCCACACCGGCGAGCCCGGTTCGAGTGACACGCCGTTGTGGTGCACGCCGACCAGCGGTAGGACCGGTCGTACCGACCACGTCCAGGGCAGCGCCCACCACAGCGACGACTCGGCCTGCACCGCACCCGCCGCCTGCCAGAGCAGCGAGAGTCCGAGGACCGGGAACGGGCCGGTCCACCGGGCGATCGCGCACGCGAGGACGAGCCAGCCCAGGCCCGTCGCCCACACCAGCACGGCGGCGCCGGCCAGTGGGCCCACCGGCGCGTCGCGCAGGCCCAGCACCAGCCCGAGCGGGACGTAGGGTAGGAACACCAGGAGGTTCAGCACCAGCGACAGCCCGGCCAGCACGAGCAGCCGCGCGCCCCGCACGGCAACCGGCCGGACGGGGCGCCACGGCGTGCCGCCCGAGCGGGAGCCGCGGTCGCGCCGCTCGGTCAGGCCGGCCAGCAGCGCGACCAGGACGGCGGACAGGCCGGTGACGTAGAGGGTGTGCCAGGACAGGAGCCCGGTCCAGCCGCCGCCGGTCCCGGACACCGCGAGCCGGCCGGCACCGGACATCGCGCAGACGACGATCCCGACCAGCGGCAACAGTGCCGCGGGGCTGCGCCGGGCCCGAACCAGTTCGGCTCCGAGGGCCCGACGCAGGTCGGTGGTGGCGGTGCTCGCGGCCGCGCGAGGGTTCGGCGTCCGCTGGGCGACGGCGGTCATGTCGCGGCCCCCGTGGTGAGCGCGAAGTAGGCGCGTTCGAGCTCGCCGTCGGGAGCGAGGCGGTCCAGGGGCCCCTGGTAGGCGAGCCGGCCGCCGGTCAGGACCCCGACGTCGTCGGCGAGGTGCGCGACCTCGCCGAGCTGATGGCTGGAGAGCAGGACCGTCCGCCCGGCCCGGGCGAGCCGCCCGATCAGCTCGCGGAGTTCGGCGATGCCCTCGGGGTCGAGGCCGTTCTGCGGCTCGTCGAGCAGGAGCAGGGCGGGGTCGGTGAGCAGGGCGATGCCCAGCGCGAGACGGGCCTTCATCCCGGTGGAGAACCGGGACGTGCGACGGCGGCCGGTTCCGGCCAGCCCGACGAGGTCGAGCACCTCGTCGATCCGTGCCCGCCCGGTACCGGTGAGCCGGGCGTGCACCAGGAGGTTCTCGGCCGCGGAGAGGTGCCCGTAGAGCGCGGGGCCGTCGATGCTCGCGCCGACGTGGGCCAGGGCATCGCGGCGCCAGGGCTCACCGAACAGGAGCACCTGCCCGGAGTCCGGCCTGCGCAGACCCAGCAGCACCGAGAACGCGGTGCTCTTGCCGGCGCCGTTGCGCCCCAGCAGCGCGTACACGCGGCCCGGGCGGATCGACATGCTGAGCCCGTCGAGGACGGGGTGCCCGCCGAGGTCGACCGAGACGTCGCGGCACTCGACGACGGGGCGGTCCGGGGGCGTGCCGTGCGTGGTGGGCTCGTCCATGCGGCGCAGTCTGGGCGGGATCGGGCGGCCGCGACCTCCCGCCGTGGGTGGGTCCTGCGACGCTGGGCTCCTCCCGCGGGAGGGTCAGGCGCGCGGCGCCGCGCTCTGCAGCGCGGGCAGGTAGCCGCGGGCGTAGCCGACCGAGGTCGGGTGGTAGTTGCCGGTGGCATGCGGGGCGGTGGGACCGTTGATCCACGGGTCCGCGCTGCACACACCGTGCGCGGAGAACGCGCGCGAGACGTCGGCGAAGCGGGCACCGAACCGGGTCGCGGTGCCGCGCAGCGAGGCGTTCAGCGTGTCCGCGGCACGGTTCAGGGCGGCGCGACGGGTCGCGTTCGGCACCAGCGGGACGTCGCAGGCCGCGCCCGGCGCGTACAGCCGCGGGTAGCCCAGCACGACGATCTTCGCGTGCGGCGACTGCACCTTCACCGCGGCGATGATCGCGGTCAGCCCGACCGGCAGCACGTACCTCGCGACCCGCTCGCCGCCGCGCACGGCGCGGTCGCAGTCCGCGTCGTCCCGCGTCGTGCTGCACACGCCCAGGACCGGGGCGAAACCGGTGTCGTTGCCGCCCACGGTGATCGTCACCAGATCGGTCTGCCGGGACACGGTGCGGACCTGCTTGAGCAGTACCTGCCCGGTGGTCGCGCGGCTGCAGGCGACCGAGACGAACGTGGCCGGGTCGTTCGCCGCGGCCCACCGCGCCGGGTAGCTCTTCGCGCTGCGCCGGCAGTCGCCGCTGCGCCCGTCCGGTGTCGCGCCGACACCCGCGGCGTAGGAATCGCCGAGCGCGACGTAGTCGACCGGCGCCCCAGCCGTGTCCGCGGCCGACGCCGCCGGCGCGAGGCCGACGAGCAGGAGCGCGCAGGCCAGCACGGGGAGCAGGAAGCGGAGCACGGATCCATCACACCGGCGGGCGCGGTGGAGCGGCACCGCCGAGGGGGTCGGGTCCGATCGCGGAGCTCGTGCGCGGTGTGGGCCGAACGGGTCGTCGTGCGCGGCTACGCGTTCCGATTCGCCGATCACGGACCGGAACACCCGGAAACTGTCGGGATGCCCGCGGACGGTGCCACCATGAACCCGCGACCTCTCCCGGAAGGAGGAACGCAACCATGGCCCAGGCCCAGCCCGCGGAGACCGTTCCCGCCTCGCCGCTCGACCGCACCCTGCCGTGGACCGAGGAGGCCTATCTGGAACTCCCGGAACACCCCCGGATCGAGCTGCTCGACGGGAGCCTGCTGGTGAGCCCCGTCGGGCTCCCGCGACACCAGTGGATGGCTGTCCAGACTCGATCCGCCCTGCACGCGTCCCGCAGCCATGGTCTGCGCGTGTTCGGGGAGATCAACGTTCGGGTCGGTCCGGGCCGGATCTTCATTCCGGACGTGGCGGTGGTCGACGCCTCGGTCTCCCTGGACACCCTCGTCGTCGACGCGGCCGACGTCCGGCTCGTGGGCGAGATCGCGAGCCCGAGCACGCTGGTCGTCGATCGGGCGGTCAAGCCCCGCGTCTACGCGGACGCCGGCATCCCGCACCTGTTGCGCATCGAGTTCACCCCGGACGGACCGGTCGGGCTGCTGTCGGTGCTCGACGGGACCGACTACCGGCTCGTCCAGCGGGCCGAACCCGGTACCGAGCTACGACTCGAGGAGCCGTTCACGGCATCGTTGGACCTGGCCGCGCTGTTCGCGGCCACCTGAGCAACGAGCGACCTCACCCGGCGCCGACGGCGTGCGCGAGCACGACCAGGGCGACGCGGTCCCGGCAGTCGAGCTTGGTCAGCAGGTTCCCGACGTGGGTCTTCACCGTCGACTCCGCGATCTGCAGGCGGGCCGCGATCTCCGGGTTGGTGGCGCCGGTGGCGATCTCGCCGAGCACCTCGACCTCCCGTTCGGAGAGCCGGTCGAGGGCCTCGTGCCGGGGCGTCGCCCGGTCCCGGCCGGACTCCAGGTGCGCGCGCAGGCGGTCGCCGGGGTCCGAGCCGCCGAGGACCGCCCGACCGGCGTGCACCGACCGGATCGCGCGCAGCAGCTCGGAGGGTTCGGCGTCCTTGAGCAGGTAGCCACGGGCGCCGGCCTTCGCCGCGGCCATCACGAAGTCGTCCACGTCGAACGTGGTCAGCACGATCACCCGCGGTCGCTCGCCGCGCTCGGTCAGCGCGCGGGTGGCGTCGACGCCGTCCAGGACCGGCATCCGCAGGTCCATCAGCACGACGTCCACGTCGAGGCCCCGGCACAGCGCCAGCGCCTGCGCACCGTCCCCGGCGGTGCCGACGACCGTCATATCGGACTGGCGCTGCAGGAACGCGGCGAACGCCGAGACCAGCAACGGCTGGTCGTCGACGACGGCAACGCGGATCGGGCGGCGGGCCCCGGCACTCCCTGCACTCGCGGCACTCCCGGTAGCCGCAGCACCCGCGGTGCCCCCGGTGGCTGAGGGCGGCGGTCCGGACGCGGTCACGGGCGCACCCCGGCGCGCAGCGGGATGCCGGCGGTGACTGCGAACCCGTCCGCGGTGGGGCCGTGCTCGACCGTGCCGCCGACCGTGTCGACCCGTTCGCGCAGGCCGAGCAGGCCGAACCCGCTCTGCGCGGGCGCCCCGTCCCGCGCCGGGCCGTCCGTGCGAGCGTTCCGGACGCTGATCCGGCACCACCCGTCGTCGGCGACGATCCCGACCCGGACGCTCGTGCCCGGCCCGCCGTGCCGGACCGCGTTCGTCACCGCTTCCTGCACCACCCGGTACACGGCGAGCTGACCGGATGCGTCGAGGCCGTCGTCGAGCTCGCGCAGGGCCTCGTCGTCGGGCAGGTCGTCGTGCAGGTCCACCCCGCTGCCGCGGAGCCGGCCCAGCATCGCGGGTAACCCGGCGAGGCTCCCCGCGGGGCAGAGCTCCGCCGGCTGCTCGGGGCCGTCGCGCAGCACTCCGACCAGGTACCGGATCTCGGTGAGCGACTCCCGGCTCGCCTTCTTGATCGTCTCCAGGGAGTGGCGGGCGTGCTCCGGCTCGGTCTCGGCGATCGCCAGGCCGGTGGCGGCCTCGACCTGGATCAGCGCCACCGAGTGGGCCACGATGTCGTGCACCTCGCGGGCGATCCGGTTGCGCTCGCGCGCGGCGGCGAGGGTTTCCCTCACCTGCGCCTCGGCGTGCAGGGCCTCGTTGCGGCGGGCCAGCTCGTCGAGCTCGCGGCGGTGCAGCTCGGCGATCTCACGCTGGCGCAGCGCCCACAGGTAGGTGACGGCCACGACGAGCAGGTGCACGGCGAGCATGGACAGCACCGCCGTCCTCGACGCGTCGTCCGACAGCCACCCTCTCGGGGCGAGGTGTATCGCCGGGCTCAACGGCGACCCGAGCGCCGCGACGGCCGCGGCGGCCAGGCCCCACCGGCGCCCCGGCGCGTACCGGGTCAACGCGATGACGCTCAGCGGGGCGCACGCCAGCAGCGGGCTGACGCCGATCCCGACCGGGGCCAGCCAGACGTTCGCGGCCATCGCGCCGAGCAGCAGGAACGTCGCGACGGCCGCACCCACCAGGTACCGGCGCCGCAGGACGAGCGCCGCCGAGAGGCCCAGGCAGATCAGCGTCTCGACGACGTAGGGCCAGCTGCCGTACCGCAGCAGCAGCGTGAACTCGACGCCGGTCAGGAGCAGCCCGACCGCGCCGAGGACCAGGTCCAGCACCGGGATCCGCCGCATCGTGTCCCCCTCCCGCGACGGTCCTCATTGCACCACGTGCGGCGTACGTAGGAACCCGGATACCCCGTACGGGTGCAGCGGCCGAGCACGGGGAGAAAGAACATTTGATCTAAAGCTGACTTCAGGTTGCATGGTGTGCGCATGACCGACACCGAAACCGTTCAGTCCACATCCACCGTGTCACGACGGGCGCCGGGGGTGCGTCGACGTCTCCTGCGCCTCGCGGCCGTCGGCGCGACCGTCGTCGTCACCCTCGCCGTGTGGGCCGTCGGCCGGCTCGCCGGCGCCGACTACGTCCTGGATCCGTCCGCCGCGGTGACCATCGACGCGATGACCACGACCGTGATCACGCTCGTGGTCGCCGCGCTGGGCTGGGGAGTTCTCGCCCTGCTCGAGCGCGTCACCCGGCATGCGGCCGGAATCTGGGTGGGGATCGCGACGATCGTCGTCATCGCGTCGATGGTCCCGATCTTCTTCGTGGACGCCACGCCCAGCACGCAGGTGTCGTTGTTCTTCGTCCACCTCGCCGTCGCCGCCCTCGTCCCCGGGCTCCTGCGGGCTCGCTCCGCCTGAACCCCTTCGGTCCGCGTCCCGACACGGGTCCGCACCGTGGCCTCTCACCCGGCCACGGTGCGGGCCCGCATCACCGGCACGACTTCTCCTATCGGCAGCCCAGCTCGAGGGTCCCGAGCCGGTCGATCGAGGCGACGACGACGTCGCCCGCGGTCACCGGGGTGGCGGCGGTCAACCCGCCGGAGAGCACGATCTCGCCCGCGCGCAGCCCCTCGCCGTCCGCGGCGAGCTGGCGGACCAGCCAGGCCACGGCCGCGGCCGGGTGCCCGAGCGACGCGGCACCGGACGCCGTCGCGACGACCTCCCCGTTGCGTTCCAGCACGACCCCGACCAGGCGCAGGTCGATCCCGGTGACCGGCACCGGGGTGCCGACCACGAACCGTCCCGCCGAGGTGTTGTCCGCGACGACGTCGGCCATCGTGAACCGGTAGTCGGTGAACCGTGAGTCGAGCACCTCGATCCCGACCGCGACGCCGGAGGTGGCGGCGAGCACGTCGGTCGCGGTGACGTGCGGGCCGGACAGGTCCCGGCCGAGCACGAACACGATCTCCGGCTCGCACCGCGGCTGGATGAGCTTCGAGGTGTCCAGCGGCTCGCCGAGGTCGACGGCGTTCGCTCCGGCCAGAAACCCGAAGATCGGGTCGCTGACGCCGACCTGGGCCTGCTTGGCCCGCGAGGTCACGCCCAGCTTCCAGCCCGAGAGCGGGCCGGCGGCGTCGCGCAGCTCGCGCTGCACGCGGTAGGCCGTGGGCAGGTCGAGGTCGGGGGTGTCCGTGCTGAGCTGCTCGATCGCCGTCCGGTCCGCGACGGCCTTGCCCAGCCGGGCGGCCAGCTCGGGTACGTCGGCTGCCATCTCAGCTCCCCACCCGGATCGTGACCGGCCCGAGCCGGTCGAACTCGGCCCGGAACACGTCGCCCGGGGTCATCGGGACGGCCGCGTGCAGCGCCCCGGTCATGATCAGATGCCCCGGCTCCAGCGCCACCCCGACCTCGCCGAGGACGTTCGCCAGCCATGCCACGACGGCCACCGGGTCGCCCAGCGCGGCCGCACCGGCCCCGGAGTCGATCAGCTCGCCGTTGCGGGTCAGCGTCATCCCGACCAGCCGCGGGTCCCACCCGCCGAGCGGGACCACGTTGCTCGAGGTCGCCATCGCGCCGTTGGACGCGAGGTCGGCGACGGTGTCCGCGAGCTTGATCCGCCAGTCGGCGATCCGCGAGTCGACGATCTCCATCCCGGCCACCGCGCCTGCGATCGCCGCCCGGGCCCGGGTGATGGTCACGTTCGGACCGGCCAGCCGCTCGCCGAGCACGAACACGATCTCGGCCTCGACCTTGGGCGCGATGAACTCCTCGAGCGGGATCGTGTCCCCGTCGCGGTAGATCGTCGAGGACAGCACCGGCCCGTAGTCGGGGGAGTCGATGCCGATCAGCTGCTGCATCGCCTTCGACGTGACGCCGACCTTGTGTCCGACGATCGTGTCCCCGTCGGCGAGCAGGAGCTTGACCAGCTCCTGCTGCACCGCGTAGCCGTCGGCCATCCCCAGCGACGGGTCGTCGTCGGTGAACGGGGGGATCGGCACCCGGTTGCGGCGGGCGTCGTAGAGCGCCCTGGCCTTGGCGGGCGCGTCCGTCACGGGCATCGGGTGGTCTCCCAGTCGTCTCGGGTCGTCGGGAACATTCCCCGATGATCCTGGACGGGCGGGCGCTCGCCGTCATCGACACCGTTCCGGCAGGTGGAATGTGCAGGGTCACCGGGCCGGCGAGCCGCCTCAGACTACGAGCCACATCAGCCCCGCGGCCGCGAACCCGACGACGGACAGGATCGTCTCCAGCACGGTCCAGGTCTTCAGGGTCTGCTGGACCGACATGTTGAAGTACTTCGCCACGATCCAGAACCCGCCGTCGTTGACGTGGCTGGCGTGCCCCGGCGCGTCCCGAGCAGGTACATCGCCAGCAGCACCGCGATCGTCAGCGCGATGGCCGGCGTGCCGATCAGCACCAGCACCGAGCGCGGGCCGGAGCCGTCCGGCAGCGCGATGGTGCCCACGGTCGCGCCGAGGATCACCCACCAGCGGAACGGCGATGATCGCGGCGATCAGGCCGATCGAGGGCGGGGACACCGGCTCCGCCCCGCGCGCGGCCGGGCCGGTGGCCGTCGCGACGGTCCCGGCCTCGTCGGTGCGGGAGCCGTCCTCGTCCTGCGTGATCCTGAGGTGCCCGACGCACTCCTCCAGCGAGAACAGCCCCAGCTCGCGGCAGTAGCGGGCGAGGTAGCGCGGGAACGTGCCCCAGGCCCGGGGGTGCGGCTTGGCGCCGACCAGCAGCCCGTCGCTGTCGCCGGTGTGCCGGGGGTGGCACATGATCGCCCCCGGACGACGCCGTGCGGGACCAGGTAGGCGGCGTTGCCGGCGATGCCCGCGTCGAGGCGGTCCAGGTACTCGCCGACGCTGCGCCAGGAGAAGTCGAAGCCCGACGGGTCGGAGTTCCAGCCGGCGATCTTGCGGCGGAGCACCGCGAGCGCGTCGTCGTCGATCGGGGCGTAGGAGAGGCCGTCCTGACCGAGCAGCTCCGTGGTGACGCCCTGTCCGATCTTGGCCAGGTGGTCGGGCGCGGTGAGGATCTGCAGGTCGGAGTGGGCGTGCATGTCGATGAAGCCGGGTGCGAGCACCAGCCCGTCCGCGTCGATCACGCGGTCGGCCGGGTCGTCGGGGCGGCCGATCGCGGCGATCCGGCCCTCGTCGAGCAGCACGTCGGCGCCGTAACGGGGGGACTCGGTGCCACCACCACGGACGCCCCGCGGATGAGGGTGCGCATCAGAAGTAGGTCCGCACGAGGTCGGTGACGACCGGGTCGTCGCAGCCCGGTTCGACGACCGGGATCCACTGCCACTTGTCGAACGCGGTGCACGGGTGCGACAGGCCCAGCCGCACCACCTGTCCGACCCGGACCGGGTCCTCGGTGCGCAGGAACGCGTGCTGGTCGTTGACGGCGGTGATCTCACCGGCGAGCGGAACGGCGGGCGAGCCGAGCGCGTCGGCGAGCAGCTGCGGCTCGGGCAGGCCCTCGTCGAACGGGACGTCGCGCTTGCCGGCGTCGAGCAGCGCGAGGCCCGGCTCCGGGGTGGACACCACCCGGGCCCAGGCGTGCATCGCCGGTCGCAGCGGCGTGCCCGCGCCGCGGGCGAACGGGGAGATGCCGCGGTAGAAGCCGTCGTCGTGCACCAGGTAGGCGCCCGATCGCAGCAGCACCCGGGTCCGGTCGTCGGCGAGTCCGGCGAGCACGTCGGTGACCTCGTCGAAGTAGGCGCTGCCGCCCGCGGTGACGACCACCTCCGCCGTCTCGTAGCGGTCGCGCAGCGCCGCGTGCAGCTCGGCGATCCGCTGCAGGTACCCGCGGACGGTGGCGAGCGCGGCGGGGGAACAGTCGTGGGCCAGGGCGCCCTCGTACCCACCGATCCCGCCGAGGCGCAGCACCGGGCTGGCCACGACGGCCGCCGCGACCCGCTCGGCCCCGGCGACGGTGCGGGCACCGGTCCGGCCGCCGTCGCCGCCGAGCTCGACCAGCACGGTGAGCGGACGAGCCGGCGTCGATCCCGAGCCCGATCCCGGGGCCGGTTCCAGGGCCGACTCCATCGCCGCGACGGCGTCCGGCGAGTCCACCCAGCTCAGGATCTCCAGGTCGGGGTCCGCGTCGCGGGCCGCGGCGACGGCGGCGACCGCGTGCGGGTCGACGAGCGTGTTCGCCAGCTGGATCCGCCGAACCCCGAACGCGAGCGCCACTCGCAGCTGCGAGGGGGTGGCCACCGTGATGCCCCAGGCGCCGGCGCGCAGCTGCAGGTCCCAGAGCGCGGGCGCCATCGTCGTCTTGCCGTGCGGGGCGAGGCCGACGCCGCGCTCGGCGCACCAGCCGGCCAGGTGCGCCGCGTTGTCGCGCAGCGCGGAGCCGTCCAGGACGAGCAGCGGGGTGCCGAACCCGGACAGCCGCGGCGACGTAGCGAGGAACGCGCCGACGGTGGTGTCCGCGGCCGCCGGCAGCGACTTGGCGAGCGGGCCGGGGCGGGCGTCGGCGAGCGCGTCCAGTGCCAGGCCCGGGGGTGTGATCGTGCCCGTCATGACGGGTCCTCATCTCCGTGTGACCAGTATGATTGCGCGTGTTGCAACGCACGTTGCGTCTAACGCTTCGGTGGTTGTAGCATCGCCGTCGTCGAGACGTCAACGGGCACGGGAGCGAAGCGGATGGACCGGAACGGCCCGCGGGCGGCGCCCGTCGTGTGCCTGGGCGAGGCGCTGGCCCTGGTGCCGGACCTGACGGCCGGCCCTCGCGCCGCGACGGCCGCCGGCGCCGAGGTCAACGTGGCGTGCGGGCTCGCCGCCGCGGGCGTCGGAGTCGCCTGGGTCGGGCGGCTCGGTGCCGACGGGTTCGGTGCGGCGGTGCGCGCGCAGCTCGACGAGCGCGGCGTGGACACCGGGGGCGTGCAGACCGACCCGTCCCGGCCCACCGGCCGCTACGCCAAGTCCGCCGGGATCGGCGCCGGCGGGGAGCCCGCCCCCCGCATGCACTACCGCCGCGCGGGCTCCGCCGCGTCCGCGATGGGTCCGGGCTTCCTCGAACTCGAGGGGGTGGCGCAGCGGCTGGCCGCGGCTCCGGTGGTGCACGTCGGCGGCATCACCGCCGCGGTGTCCGACACCTGCGCGGCGATGATGACCGCGCTGCTCACCGCGCCCCGGCCCGGCCGCCTGGTGTTCGACGTCAACTGGCGCGAGCAGATGTGGCCGGCCGGGGATCCCTCGCCGGTGCTGCGCCTGGCCGAGCTCGCCGACGTCGTGCTGCTCGGCGTCGACGAGGCGCGCCGGGTCTGCGGCACCGACGACCCCGTCGCGTTGCGCCGGCTGCTGCCCGCGCCCGAGCTGCTGGTGGTCAAGGACGGTCCGCGCCGCGCGCTCGCGATCACCCGGGCCGGCGAGGTCGTCTCCCGGCCGGCGCTGCGGGTCGACGTCGTCGAGCCGGTCGGTGCGGGCGACGCGTTCGCCGCCGGGTTGATCGCCGGGCTCGTCCGGGGTGAGCCCCTGCCGCGGTGCCTGCGGCGCGGGCACCTCGGGGCGGCCGCGGTGCTCACCGTGCCGACCGACTCCGCGCCGCCGTTGCCGGATGCCCTGCTCGAGGTGACCGAGCGGGAGTGGTCCGACCTGCGGGTGGACGGGACCGGCGTGCGCGAGGTGTCGCGGTGAGCAGCGTGGACAAGGCGCTGCGGATCCTGGTCCTGCTCGGTGACGGCCCGGCGTCGCTCGACGAGCTGGCGGCCGCGCTCGAGGTGCACAAGACGACCGTCCTGCGGCTGCTGCGCACGCTCGCCGAGGACCACTTCGTGCACCGCGATGGTGCGCATCGATACCACCTCGGCGCCCGGCTGTTCGAGCTGTCCTCGCGCGGGCTCGACCAGCGCGAGGTGCGCGGGATCGCGGCGCCGCACCTGGCCGCGTTCAACGCCGAGCACGGGCGCACCACGCACCTGTCCGAGCTGGTCGGCAGCGAGATCGTCTACATCGACAAGCTGGAGTCGCACGACCACGTCCGGATGGCGTCGCGGATCGGGCTGCGCGCGCCGGTGCACTCGACGGCGGCCGGGAAGGTGCTGGTCGCCGACCTGCCCGCGGCCGAGCTGGAACGGGTGCTGGCCGGGACGGGGTTCGCGCGTGCCACCCCGAACACGATCACCACCCGCGAGGGCTACCTGGCCGAGCTCGCCCGGGTGCGCGAGCAGGGCTGGTCGCACGACGCCGAGGAGAACGAGCCCTCGATCAACTGCATTGCCGCGCCCGTCCGCAGCGCCGCCGGCCACGCCGTGGCCGCCGTCTCGGTGTCGGTGCCCGACATCGTCATGAACGACGACGCGCTCGTCGCGCTCGTCCCGTCGCTGCTGGCGGTCACCGAGCGGATCTCGCGTGAGTACGGCTGGCGGCCCACCCCGAGAGGACACACGTGAGCAAGACCGTCGTGACCACGACCGACGCGCCCGCCCCGGCGCACACCTTCAGCCAGGGGGTGCGCAAGGGAGGCCTGTTGCAGGTCTCCGGGCAGGGCCCGATGGACCCGGCCACGAAGGCCTACGTCGCCGAGGGCGACGTCGCGGCGCAGACCACCCGGACGCTGGAGAACGTCCGCGCGATCCCGGAGGCCGGCGGGTCGTCGGTGGAGGACGTGCTGATGTTCCGCGTCTACCTGACCCGGCGCGAGGACTTCGCGGCGATGAACGACGCCTACGGCGAGTTCGTGACCCGGTACGTGCCCAGCGGGGAGCTGCCCGCCCGCACGACGGTGTTCGTCGGACTGCCGCACGAGGTGATGCTCGTGGAGATCGACGCGCTCGCGGCCGTGGCCTGAGCGCACGCCCGCTCGCCAGCGCGCGCCGTTCGTCGACAGCGCAGGTCGGAGCGGGTGCGGCGGGTCTCCGGGTGCCCGCAACGCGCGGTGAACGGCGGGTGACGAGGACCGTCGCGGCACGATCCACTCGTCGCCGACGGCCTTCCGGTGGTCTCCGGATCCACACGATCGTGTTCACGCCCCCGGCGCGTCGGGTTAGCGTGGTTCCCAGATCACGAACTGGTCACGAAACGGACGCGACTCGAACCCCCGATCGAGTCCTCCCGCCCCCACGGGAAGTCCGGCCAGCTCGTGTTCCGGAAGGAAAGATCGTGGCACGGCATCGCTCCCCCCAGGGCCGTCGCGCGAGCCTCGGGCTCCTGTCACCGCAGTCCGCGGTGGCAGGAGCCGGAGGAGCCGCCGGCTTCCGTATCGGTGGCCCGTACGTTCGGCACTCCCGGTCATCGTCCTCCCCGTTGCGCACCCCGTCCGGCCGCATCGCGGCCGCGGTCCTCGCGGTCGCCGGCATCGCCGGCACCGCCCACCTCGCGACGCAGGGCACGTTGCTGCCCGACACCGACGAGGTATCCGGCTGGTTCGCCGCCGAGGTCGCGGTCCCGGCCCCGCGTGGTGCGGCCGACGCCGCACCGATCGCGGACGCCACGACGATCGCCGCCCTCGGGTCGACCCCGGCCCCGGCCGCCGGTGCCGCACCGGCCCGGTCCGCGGCCGCCACGGCGCTGACCGGCACCGGCATCCGCGACGTCACCGGGCGCGCCGCCTCGGCGACGCAGCAGGCCCGCGCGACGGCCCACGCGGGCCGCGCGCAGCCGGCCGCCGACGTCGGCGCCGGCGCGCGCGATCAACCCACGCTCGAGCGCGGTGTGCACGTCCTCGTCGTCCGGCTCCGGGACGAAGGCTCCGGATCGGACGTCGGCCAGCAGCCGCTCGAGCGCGTCCAGCATCGATGCCAGGGTGGCGTCGTCCAGCAGCCCG
>JAKDNL010000569.1 GCA_030451825.1 Pseudonocardia sp.
TTGCGCGGGGCGGGGGGGGGGTGTTTGGGGGCGCCAAACCCCCCCCCCCCACCGGCCCGGGGGCGGGCGCCGGGTGGCGGCCCCCGGGCCCTCCTGTCGGGATCAGCCGAGCGCCCCCGCGCGCCCCCGCGCGCCCCCGCGCGTCACGACATGGCGCGTCATCCCGCCAGCACGTGGCGCCCGACGGTGTCTCGGCAAGCCAGAGAGCCGGCCGGGTCGGGCGGGCGTCACGAAGTGGCGCGCGGGACCACCAAAGGTGGCGCTCGGTCACACAGGGGTGGCCAGAATGGGCCGAGCCCGGCGGGCGACGCTCCTGTGAGTTGTCCAGTGGTTCGGGGACGTGATTGTGAGTGTGGTCGGGCCGCACGCCGATGGCTCGCCACCCGGCGTCGAGACGGGTCGGCGCGGGTGCCCTGCGGTGGCCCGCCCACGGGTGAGAGTGACGTGAGGGTCGTCGGCCGTGGCCGGGATGAGCTTGGTGTCACGCTCACCCGTGATCGTCGGGCCGGACGCGTCACGGTGAACAGCCGTATCGCGCCAGAACCGACGTCCGGGCTCGTGCGACCCGACCGAGGGCCGGTCGGTCGTGACGAGGTGGGCCGGGTGGAGCTGTCGCACCATGGCTCGCTCGGCCGCGTCCGGGCCGGGACAGTCGATCGAGAGCCACAAGATGGTGCGGAACCCGTCAGAAGGTGACGCCCGACGGCCTCGACGGCGGGCCGAGCCCGGCGGTCACGAGGACACGGAGCCAGGCAGGAGCAGGCGAGCGTCACGAAGTGGCGGACGGGACCGCCAGAACGTGACTTGAGCGTCGACATTCGCTCCGCAAGCTCCGCTCAGGTGCCGATGTTCGCTCCGCAAGCTCCGCTCAGGCGGACTCGACCATATCCGCCGTCCGGGACCGGCGGCGGCCCAGCACCAGGGCGGCCACCGCGATCAACGCCCATGCCGCGAAGGTGCCGATCGCGATGGCCTGGTAGCCGAGCGAGGCGAGCACCGCGGCGATCGTGAACGGAGCGAGCACGTTGGTGAGCCGGCCGGTCGAGAAGGCCACGCTGCTCCCCCCGGGCCCGTAGGTCCGTCGGGAACTCCTCGGCCATGTAGGCGTTGATCAGCGGAGACGCACCGCCGGCGAAGAAGAAGATGGCGAAGCCGGCCGTGATCAGCAGCGCGATGTTGGTGGCATAGCCGAAGCACAGCGCCGCCACCGCGGCGATCAAGGTGAACGCCACCAGCCCGGCCCGACGCGGCAGCCTGTCCGCGATGAAGATCGCGACGATCGAGCCCGCCAGCGAGCCGAGCACGATCAGCGAGGTCAACGAGAGCGCCTCGGCCTGGGTGAAGCCGCGGAACACCAGGATGGTGGGGGTCCAGGTTGAGGTCACCTGCTGCACCGCCGAGTAGCAGATCCACACGATCATCAGCATCACCGTGCTGCGCAGCAACGACCCGCGAAACAGCCGGGAGAAGGGCAGCGACCGGGGCTCGGCCGCGGGCACCGTCGGTTCCTCCGGCTCGGGCAGGGCACCCCGCTTGGCCGCGGTCTCCTCCTCGATCCGGGTCAGCACGGCCTCGGCCTGGTCCGCTCGCCCGCGGGCGAGCAGCCAGCGCGGCGACTCGGGGAGCTTGCGGCAGGCCGGGACGGCGAGCAGGCCGAGGATCCCGACGAAGTAGACGATCCGCCAGCCGTGGTCGCCGATCGGGACGACGGCCCGGGCGAGGACGGTGAGCAGGACCGAGCCGACGGTGCCGACCGCGACGCCCACGGCGAGCGAGAGTCCGCGCCTGCGGGCCGGGAAGAGCTCGCTGAGGTAGACCACGATGCCGATGTAGGTGGCACCGAGGCCGATCCCGGTCAGGAGCCGCAGCAGCACAAGCACGGTGATGTTCGGCGAGAAGGCGGCCAGCGCGGAGAACACCGCCATCCCGGCCATACCCCAGACCAGGGTGGAGCGGCGACCATACCGGTCCCCCAGCTGGCCGGCGATCAGCGACCCGACGAGCAGGCCCAGGTACATCGCCGAGACCGCGAAGGCGACCCCGGTCAGCGAGGTGTTCAGGTGAGTGGTCAGGGAGGCGGCGACCAGGCCCGTCGCGGTCTGGTCACCGATCTCGAACACGAACGCGACGACCGCGACCAGGAGCACCCGGCGGTGGAAAGGACCGGTCGGCAGGCGGTCGAGCCGTGCCCCGACCCTGCCGATCGTGAGCGTCCGCGGCTCGGACGACTCGAGAGATGACGACATCGGCATGCCCATCGTGTCGGTGGAACACCGGACGGCCCACCGGCCCGGCCGCCTGGGCCGGGTCCGGGGGTCCGGTGGACGCCCGCGGCGGGAACCCGATGTCCATCACTGCGAAACGTGATTCTGAAGCTGGCAGGCCGACTCGGGCATGTCAAGGGTCACGCGGAGAGATCTGACAGTAACGCCAATCCTAAGGTGCACGTGACCAGGCATGAACGACTCCGTAGGCATCGCCATCTGACATTTCGACACTGCCCAGTCCAGAAGAAGGCCCGCCACCCCGAGGAGTGACGGGCCCGGTCAGCGGGTGCACCCGCGCCTCACCATGTGGTGTTGCGGCGCGCGGTTCCCCGGTAGCCGAAGAACTTCTCGAAGTTCTCGTCGTTGATCGGCTGAGCGGCGTTGCGGGCCTGCCCCTCCTGCAGGTCCGCGAGCCGCCGTTCAGCTGCCGCAACCCCAACCTCGTCGAGCGGGGTCTCCAGCCGGAGCTTCTCGATCCGCTTGCGCATGTCCCGGATCTCGATCTCCAGCCGTGCCCCCGCCTCACCGAAGGTCAGCAGGTCGTGGTCGTCGTCGTCGGGCCGCTCGACGGCAGCCTCGTCGCGTGCGTCGGTCATGTCCGTTCCTCCCAGCACTGGTGGACGCCTCGGGACAGCATATACAGTCGAGTGCACACTGCGTCAGAAAGAATGTCTCGGAGGCAAGGATGCCACTGCAGGAACACCACCAGATCGTCTCGGTGGACGACCACCTCATCGAGCACCCGCGGGTGTGGCAGGACCGCATCCCCCAGCGGTACCTCGCCGAGGCGCCGCGGATCGTCGAGCTCGACGGCAAGCACATCTGGCACTACGAGGACAGGCAGTTCCCGACCATCGGCCTCAACGCCGTCGCCGGCAAGCCGGTGGAGGAATGGGGCATGGACCCGGTCCGGTACGAGGACATGATCCCGGGCTGCTACGACCCCGCGGCCCGGGTCAAGGACATGGACCTGGACGGCGTGCAGGCCGCGCTGTGCTTCCCGTCGTTCCCCGGGTTCGCCGGCGGCACGTTCTTCCGCGCCCGGGACAAGGACCTCGCGCTGCTCTGCGTGCAGGCGTGGAACGACTTCTACATCGACGAATGGTGCGCCACCGCCCCGGACCGATTCCTCCCGCTGGCGATCCTCCCGGTCTGGGACGTCGAGGCCTCGGCCGCCGAGGCCCGGCGCACGGCGGCGAAGGGGGCGCGCACGATCTCCTTCCCGGACAGTCCCGTGCCGCTGGGTCTGCCGTCGTTCCACACCCGGCACTGGGACCCGCTGTGGCAGGCGTGCTCCGAGACCGGCATGCCGGTGTCGCTGCACTTCGGGTCCGGTTCGTTCGTGCCCGGCTTCTCGTTCTCGGGCAAGGCCCCCGGTCTCGACATGGCCACCGACAACGTGCCGTTCGCCGTGGCCACGGCCCTGTTCTCGTCGAACCTCATGTGGAGCACCGTCGACCTGCTGCTCTCCGGGGCACTGCAACGGTTCCCGGACCTGCAGATCTCCCTGGCCGAGGGCGGCATCGGCTGGGTGCCCTACATCCTCGAGCGCACGGACTACACCTGGGAACGGCACCGTTGGTACCAGGACCTGGACAAGGAGACCCGGCCGTCGGACCTGTTCCGGCAGCACTTCTGGGGGTGCTTCATCGACGACGAGCACGGTCTGGCCAACCGGCACGCGATCGGTGTCGACCGGATCATGCTGGAGATCGACTACCCGCACTCCGACTCCAACTGGCCGAACAGCCGCAAGCGGGCCAGTGAGGTGCTCGCGACCGTTCCGGACGAGGAGGTCGAGATGATCGTCGAGACCAACGCCCGGCGGATGCTGAACTACCCGCGACCCGCCTGACCTGGACGCGGTCGTCAGAATCGGCGGCCCGTGGCCCGCACCCGGCTCCCGGGTGCGGGCCACGTCGATGATCCGCGTCGACTGTGTGGGCCGGA
>JAKDNL010000570.1 GCA_030451825.1 Pseudonocardia sp.
CCCGGGCGCCACCCCGGCGCCGCCCAGCTCGTCGAAGGCTCCGAGCGACGCCGCGAGCTGGTAGACCGCGAGCTGCGGGTGCTCGGCGGCCTGCTTCGCCGGGGTGGCGGTCTTGCCCGTCTTGACGTCGACGACGACCGGGCGGCCCTGGGCGTCGGCCTCCAGCCGGTCCACCCGGCCGCGCAGCCGGACCCGGCGCACGGTCGCGTCGGCGTCGGCGTCGGCGCCCGGCGCGGGATCGTCCGGGCGGTCGCCGTCCAGATCGAGCTGCATCGGCTGCTCCACCGCGACAAGCGACAGCCCCTGGTCGCGGCTGTCGCGCACCCACTCGTCGAACGCGGCCAGCATCGCGCGCACCCGATCCAGCTCGCGGCGGCCGAACCATGGGGCGCCGGCGTCGAGCCGCGCCCACGCCGAGCGCAGCGCCGACTCCAGCTCGCCCGGATCGGCACCGGCCGCCTTGGCCTGCACCAGGGCGTGCACCAGCGACCCGGTGACCGCGGACAGCGCGCTGGTCTCGTCGCCGCCGTGGCGCTGCAGCACCCAGCGCAGCGGGCAGGACGCGATCGTCTCGACGTCCGACGGCGACACGGGCACGAGCTCGCCGGGCGCCCGCAGCGGCTCGCCGCTGGAGAGCTCGGCCAGGCCGTACCAGTCGTCCGGGTGCGCGCCGGGCACGCCGTCCGCGGCGAGGCGGGCCAGCTGGGTCGCCGCGCAGCGACGGCGGGCAACCGCGGCGGGTTCCCCGTGGTCCGGGACGGCGACGACCCGACGCAACTCACCGACCAGCTCGGGCAGCACCAGCGACCGGCCGGGGCGGTGCACGGCGCGGGCCTCGGTCGCGTCGGCGGGGCGCGGGTCGAGCTCGTCGAGGAATCGCGACGGCTGCTCGTCCTCCCCCTGCACACCGCTGACCAGCAACGAATCACGCGCCCGGGTACAGGCGACGTAGAAGAGCCTGCGCTCCTCGGCCAGCAGCGGCGCGACCCGGGACACCGTCGCGTCCGGCTCGGCAACACCGGCCACGAAGTCGACCAGGCGCTCGTTGCCGAGCAGGCTGCCGCGCAGGCGCAGGTCCGGCCACTGGCCCTCCTGCACGCTCGGCACGGCGACCACGCGCCACTCCCGGCCCCGTGCGGAGTGCGCGGTGAGCAGCTCGACCGCGGTGTCGCGTGGAGCCTGGTCGGCGAGCGTGTCGCCGGGGAGCTGCTGGTCGGCGATGTAGTCCAGGAACCCTGCGACGTCGGCTCCGGGCAGCCGGTCGGTGTAGCGGGCCGCGGCGTCGAACAGCGCCATCACGGCGTCGAGGTCCCGGTCCGCGGCCGCCCCGGCCGGGCCGCCCCGGGCGCTGGCCTCGCTCCATCGCCGCGCCAGCGAGGTGCGCCGCCACACCCGCCAGAGCACCTCCTCGACGCTGTATCCCTCGGCGATCGTATGGGCCGCGGTCTCCAGCAGCGCGCCGATGTCGCGCAGCGGCGCGGTCTCGGCCGCGGGCAGCGCCGTCAACGGGTCCGGCCGCCCCGACGCGGCCGCACGCAGCGCCTCGACCAGCAGCGGATCGCTGCTCGCGGCCTCGACGTCGGTGCCGTCGAACGGCGTGCCGGCCGCGGGAGACGCCGGTGCGGCGGCCACCGGGGGCGTCGATTGCGGGTCGCCGGAGCCGGAACCGGTCCTCCGCCCCGTACTGAGCCCCGCACCGGCGCCCTCGTCGGGACCCTCGTCGGACGTCGCGGCCGAGGGCTGCGGAGGGGCCGCCGCGCGGGGGCCGGCGGCGGCGTGCAGGCGCAGCAGCCCGCGACGCAGACGGCGCATCCGCATCGGGTCGCCGGACCCGAGCGGTGAGGTCAGCAGCGCGACGGCCAGGTCGGCGTCGATCGTCGACGGCCGACCCGCGCCGCGTAGCACGAGCAGCAGCGGGACGACGGAGGGTTGACGGGACAGCGGCAGCTCGTCCGGCGGCGCCGCGATCGGCACGCCGGCCGCGGCCAGGGCTCGCCGCAGCGCCGGAAGCGTCCGCCGGGCCGAGCGCGACAGCACGGCCATCTCCGACCAGGGCACGCCGTCCACCAGGTGCGCCCGCCGCAGTCGGTCCGCGATCCACCCGGCCTCCGCCGCGGCCGAGCCGAACACCCGGACCTGGACCGCTTCGCCGCGGTCGGGCGCGTCGTGGCCGGGCGCAACACGGCCGGGCCCATCTCCGCGCTCATCGCGGCCGGTCTCGTCGCGGCCGGGTTCATCGGAGTCGGGCGCATCGTGGTCGGCCACGTCGCGGTCGGCCATGTCGTCCGTCGCATCGTCGTCGGCGCCCGGACCGCGACGGTCGCGTCCCGGACCGGCTCCGGGCAGCTTCCCCGCCAGCCGGGCCCCTGCCGCCCGGACCACGTCGGACTGGCGGTGGTCGACGGTGAGCACCTCGGTCGGCGCGTCGACCGCGTTCAGTCCCTGCGGGTCGGCGCCACGGAAGGTCAGCACGGCCTGGTCCGGGTCGCCGGCCAGCAGCGTCGCCTGTGCGGACCCGGCCAGGACCCGGACCAGTTCCATCTGCTGGGGGTCGAGGTCCTGGGCGTCGTCGACGAGAAGGTGCCGCACCCGGGCGCGTTCGCGGGCGCGCAGCTCGGGGTCGGCCGCCAGCGCGTCCAGGGCCGCGGAGACCAGCTCGGCGGAGTCCAGGGCCGGGGCGGTGGCCTGTGGCGCTCCCCGTCCCGCGGCTCCGCGCAGCAGGATGACCTGCTCGTAGGTGCGGAAGAAGCGGGCCGCCGCGACCCACTCGTCGCGGCCGTGGGCCCGACCGATCTCGTCCAGCTCGTCCGGGCCGAGACCGCGTTCGGCGGCACGCAGCAGCAGCTCGCGCAGTTCCGCGGCGAACCCGGGCAGACCCAGCGCCGGGTCCAGCCGCTCCGGCCAGCCCGAGCCCGGGACGCTGCCGTTCCAGTTCGCGATCTCCCCCGCCAGCAGCTCCCGGACCACGACGTCCTGCTCCGCGCTGGCCAGCAGCCGCGGCGGCGGGTCCTCGTGGTGAGCGGCATGCAGGCGCAGTACCCCGAACGCGTAGGAGTGCACGGTGCGCACCAGCAGCTCGCGCGACGTGCGCGCGGCGAGCCCCGTGCCCGTCTGCGGACCGGACGGGGCGAGCATCGGGATCAGCCGGTCCCGCAGCTGCGCGGCCGCCCGCCGGCTACCGACCAGCAGCAGGAGGTTCTCCGGCGCCGCCCCCTCCCGGATCCGCCGGGCCACGGCCTCGAGCAGGAGCGTCGTCTTGCCCGTGCCGGGGCCACCGAGGACACGCAGCGGACCGCGTTCGTGCGCCAGCACCCGGCGGGCGGGCGCCGACCAGCTGGTCGCGGGCGCGGCCTGTTCCGGGGCGCGGACCAGCCGCGGTCCGGAGGTCGACGCCTGCTGCGCGGCGGTGCGGGTGGAAGCCACGTCGAGGATTCGACCACGCCGCACCGACAGTTCCGTCCCGCCCCGCCGCCGGGTCGCCGACCGCGCACGCTTTCCCGGCCGGACGGTCGCGCCCGCCCTCCCGGGAACTGTCGCCGGCCTGGCGCCGCCCGGCCCCTGCCCGGCCCGATCCGCGACGGCAGAACCGAGTGACGCAGCATGGCCCGATCGGGCCGCTCCGAACACCATGGCGCGTCATTCGGCGATCCTCAGCTGTGCCCGACCTGCCGAGTGACGCACCGTGGTGCGATCTGGCCAGTCCAGAGTCCATGGTGCGTCACTCGTGGCGCCCGGGCCGGGTTGTCGGTGGGTGGTGGGACGATCCGGACCGGCTCCGGAGCGAGGGGTGAGTGAGTGGACGAGGAGACGCTGGAACGGGTGCGGGACGTCGTCGCCGCGATCCCGCCGGGCCGGACGCTGAGCTACGGCGAGGTCGCGGCGCGGGCCGGGATCCGCTCGGCCCGGCTGGTCGGACGGATCCTGTCCGAGGACGGGCACGACCTGCCGTGGCACCGGGTCCTGCGCGCGGACGGCACCTCGGCCCCGCACGTCGCGCAGGAGCAGGCGGCGCGCCTGCGGGCCGAGGGGGTCCTGATGGTCGACGGCCGGCTGCCGCCCGAGCACCGCCGGGCCCGTCCGCGACGTCGCGGCGCCACCGGCGAGGGACGCCGCACCGGATCCGGATCCGACGCACCGCCCTCGTAGGCCGCCAGCCCCGGCGCGGTGGGTCGTCCCCCGCCTGCCAGGCCCGGCGCGGTGGCATCCCTGCC
>JAKDNL010000571.1 GCA_030451825.1 Pseudonocardia sp.
GGACCCCCCGGGACCTTCTCGGGATCAGTGCGGCGCCCGGTAGGTCTCCAGCACCTCGGCGACCTCGTCCGGGTCCTCACCGAGCTCGAGGCGCCCCAGGATCACCAGGCGTTCCGCGCCGTCCGGCTGGCGGAGCTCGAGCTCGAGCAGCGTCGACTCGCGTCCGAAGCGGCGTTGGCGCAGGACGCGCACATTGTTCACCTGCCCCCACCCGACGTCCAGGGTCCAGCTCAGGCGCCGCACGACGAGCCCGTCCGGGTCGGCGGCCAGCCGCGGGCGCGCCTTCGTTCCGGAGACGGCCGCCGTCCCGAGACCGGCCGCGGCGAGCGCGGTGATCAGCTGGCCCGGCCGGTCGGCACCGGTGAGCAGCAGCAGGACCAGCCACGCCGCGGCGGCGATCGCGAGGACCCACGCCATCGCGACCAGACCGGCCGGGGTCGACCAGGAGACCGCCGAATCTTGATCACGCATGGTGAGCACCGAAGTTATCCACAGGCCTCATCCACAGTGGGGATGGCTTACAAATTTGTGTTTCCGCAGTTCAACGCCACCGCATGGTCATGAGAAGGCCGATTACGATGAGTGAGAACCCGATCAGGAAGTTCATGTTCCCCAGCGCGGCCATGAACGGGATCGACGGCGCCAGGTAGTTGACGACCAGCCAGGCCAGACCCACGATCCACATCGCGACCATGACGGCGATGTAGGCCGGGTGGGTGGGGCCGGCCACCTTCACCGGGGTGCGGCTGGGCGGCGGTGTGTACGCGGCCTGCTTGCGGACCTTGGACTTCGGCATGGATGGACCTCATCGGTGCGGGGTCTTCTACGGCGTGCTCCCGGCCCGGGGACGACCGGACCGGAACCCACCGGGTGGGCCGGGCACGGCTCCGCCTGGGGAGCTACCCCGCCACCGTAGCGTGGATGCCGGCTCCGATGGGCTCCGACGCCGTGCACCGCGGAGTGAGCCCGCGGGTACCGGGGTCTCCTCAGACGCCGGCGACGAGCTCCTCGACCTCGGCCGTCAACGCGTCCACCGTCGCCTCGGGGACGGCGTGCCCGGCCCCGGCCAGCCACGTCGCCAGCAGGCGGTGCCCGCCCTGGGTCAGCACCGACTCGGGATGGAACTGGACGCCCTCGATCGGCAGGTCCCGGTGCCGCACGGCCATGATCAGGCCCGACTCGGTACGGCCGGTGACCTGCAGCTCCGGAGGCAGCGAGTCCGGGGCGATGGTGAGCGAGTGGTAGCGGGTCGCGACGAACGGCGAGGGCAGCCCGCGCAGCACGCCGACGCCGTCGTGGTGCACCAGCGACGTCTTGCCGTGCAGCAGCTCCGGGGCCCGCTCGACGACGCCGCCCCACGCCGTGGCCAGGGCCTGGTGCCCGAGGCAGACCCCGAGCAGCGGGAGTCCGCGGTCGGCTGCGGCGCGGATCACCTCGACACTGCGCCCGGCGCGCTCCGGCGTGCCCGGGCCGGGGCTGACGAGCACCGCGCCGTAGCCGTCGAGCGCCGAGGGGTCGACCTCGTCGTTGCGCAGCACCTCGGGCTCCACGCCCAGCTGGGCGAGGTACTGGACCAGGTTGTAGACGAAGCTGTCGTAGTTGTCGACGACCAGTACCCGCATGTGAAGACCCGTCCCGTCTCGCTCGTTCGTCAGTTGAACGGGAAGCCGTTGGCGGAGCCGGTGTCGTCTCCGCTGCCGTTCTCTCCCGTGGTCCCGGAGTCGTTGCCGCTCCCACCACTGCCGCTGTCGCCGTTGCTGGTCCCGACGACGATCACGACCTCGTTGTTGTCGGATGCCGGCGAACCGCCGGACGGCGACTGGCGGAGCACCTTGCCGTTCTTCGAGCTGTCCGACGTGCTCTCGGGTTGCACCCGGGGCGACAGGCCGGCGTCCTGGAGCGTGCTGATCGCGCTGTTCACATCCTGGCCGGTGACGTCCGGGATCTTCTTCTGGTTTCCGCGGCTGATCTGCAGGGTGATCGTGCTGTTCTTCGCCGCCCGGGTGCCCGCCGCGGGGGTGGTGCCGAGCACCGAGCCGGCGGTGCCGCCGCCGTCGACCGTGCTGGTGGTGACCGAGGTGAACCCGGCGTCGCGCAGTGTCGCCTGAGCCTGCTCGGCGCTCTGTCCAGCCACCTGCGGTACGACGACCTGGGTCTGTTCCTTACCGACCACGACGGCCACGGCCGTATTGCCGCCCACGCTCTCGCCGGCCTCCGGCGAGGAGGAGATGATCTTACCGATCTGGCTGGAGTCGGAGGTCTCCTGCTCGGACTGCTGACCGAGCTTTAGCCCGGCCTGCTCCAGGAGCGATCTGGCCGCGTCGACGGTCTTGCCGGGCAACCTCGGCACCGTGGCGTTCGCCGGGCCGGTCCCGACGAACAGCGTCACCGTGCTGTTCTCGGCCACCGCGTTGCCGCCGCCCGGCTCGGTCCGGTTCACCTTGCCGACCTGGGAGACGTCGGAGGGTTCCTCCTTGATGTCGACCAGCAGCTTCTGGGCGGTGATCGCGGCACGGGCGTCGTTCGGGTTCTGGCCCAGTACGTCCGGGACGTTCACGGTCGTCGGTCCGGAGGTGGCCAGCATCTGGTAACCGACGAACCCGAGCAGGCCGAGCACCGCGAGTACCGCGACCCAGATGCCGATCTTCTTGCCGCGGCCGCGACGCGAGCCGTCGTCGTAGGAGTCCGGGTGCTCCGGCGGCATCATGTGCCGGCCGGTCGCCGGGCCGCCGGCCCCGGCGTAGACCCGCCGGGTCGGCACGGCGGCCGTCGCGTCGGCGTCGAGCAGGCTGGTGCGCTCGTCCTCGCTCATCACCATCGGCGCCAGCACCGGCTCGCCGTTGCGCACCCGCACCAGGTCCGCGCGCATCTCGGCCGAGGACTGGTAGCGGTTGGCCGGGTTCTTGCTCAGCGCCTTGAGCACGATCGCGTCCAGCGCGGGCGGGACCGAGGGGTTGAGGGCCGACGGGGGTCGGGGGTCCTCCCGGACGTGCTGGTAGGCCACAGCGACCGGGGTGTCCCCGGTGAACGGCGGGTCACCGGTCAGCAGTTCGAACAGCACGCAACCGGCCGCGTAGACGTCCGAGCGGGCGTCCACGGCCTCGCCGCGGGCCTGCTCCGGGGACAGGTACTGCGCGGTGCCGATCACGGCCGCGGTCTGGGTGACGTTCTGGCCCTCGCCCAGCGCGCGGGCGATGCCGAAGTCCATCACCTTGACCGCGCCGGCGCTGTTAATCATGATGTTGGCCGGCTTGACGTCCCGGTGGATGATCCCGTTCCGGTGGCTGAAGTCCAGGGCGGCGCAGACGTCGGCCATCACCTCGACGACCCGCTGCTGGGTCAACGGGCCGGAGGTCTTGACGATCTCGCGCAGCGTCTGCCCGTCGACGAACTCCATGACGATGTAGGGCAGCGGACCGAACTCGCTCGCGATCTCGCCGGTGTCGTACACGGCGACGATCGCGGGGTGGTTCAGCGATGCGGAGTTCTGTGCCTCCCGGCGGAAGCGGAGCTGGAACTGGGGGTCGCGGGCGAGGTCGGCGCGCAGCACCTTGACCGCGACGTCCCGGGAGAGCCGGGTGTCGAGACCGTGGTGTACCTCGGCCATGCCGCCGTAGCCGAGCGTCGCGCCCAGCTCGTATCGCTCGGACAGCAGGCGGGGTGTCGTCATCTGTTCTGGTTCCCGGGGTTGGAGGCGTACTCATCATGCCGGTCGGAACGTGCGGTCATGGCTCTTCGGCGCATCCGTCTGCGCCGGGGCGCCTGCTGCGTGGGCTCACCGGACCGCGACCCCCACGCGGTCGGTGACGGACGGCACCGTCGGTGCCGCCGGTCCCGTTCGGTCGGCCTTCCACCCGGACACGGTACCGGGAGCACCCACGAGGTACCCGCTCGTGAGTCCTCCGACCGACGTCCCCCGCAGGATCAGCACGGCCAGCAGCACGGCGGCGATGGTGAGGATCACGAAAAGCGCGGCCAGCAGGGCGCGGCTGCGTCCGGACCGGCGGGGCGCGACGTCCAGCGGCCCGGACGGGTGCTCGGTGCCCCGGGCCTGCTCCGCTGAGCGGACCTCACCACGGATCTCGCCCTGTGTGGAGCGGGGCGGTTGCGGATGGGGCCGGCCGGCGGACGGACCGTTGTCCGGCACGAGGCCACGGGAGGGCCGCAGGGGCATCGGGCCGGAGTGGTACCG
>JAKDNL010000572.1 GCA_030451825.1 Pseudonocardia sp.
CGCCGCCGGTTTATTGGGGGGGGGTTGTACCCCGTTTCCGGTGCGAGGACGGTCAGTGGCACTGGGCCGGGGGACGGGGGACGTCCAGGGCCGGGCATCGCCGCCACACCCTCCGGAACTGCCTGCCCCATCACCACACGGCCGAATATACGTTCGACCCCGACGGTTTCCGGCCGGCCGGGACGGTCAGACCAGCAGGAGGCCGACCAGGAAGCCGGCGGCCGCGGCGGCGAGTCCGGCCAGCACGCTGCCGAGCACGTACCCGAGCGCCACCCGCAGCTCGCCCCGCCCGGTGAGCGCGAACGTCTCGTACCCGAACGTGCTGTAGGTGGTCAGCGCCCCGCAGAAACCCGTCCCGACCAGTGCCTGCGTCACCGGGCCGAACACCGCCGTGGCCGCGACCACCAGGCCCAGCACGAAGGAGCCGAGGACGTTCACCGTGAACGTCTCCCACGGGAACGCCGAGCCGTGCCGCGACTGCACGGCCCGGTCGGTCAGATACCGCAGCGGCGCACCGACCACGGCACCGAGCCCGACGAACAGCGCCATCCACGGGGCACTCACGACGCGCGCACCAGGGCCCGGGCCCCCGTGGCGCCGGCCGCGACCGCGAGCACGGCGAGCACCGGCGTCGCGACGACGTAGCCGAGCGCGATCCACGCCCTCCCGGAGTCCACCGCCTGCACCGCCTCCACGGCATAGGTGGAGAACGTGGTGTACCCACCGAGCACCCCGACCCCCAGCAGCGGGCGGACGAGCGGATGCGGCCGGAGCTTCTCGGTGATCACGACCATCAGCACGCCCATCAGCAGGCAGCCGGACACGTTGATCACCAGGGTGGACCAGGGGAACCCCTGCGGCGTGTGCGGCCAGACCAGGCCGAGCGCCCAGCGGGCCTCCGCACCGATCACCCCGCCCAGTGCGACCGCACCGAGGACGGCCGCGTGGCGGGGCGGGTCGACCTCGCGGCGCCCGGTCCGTTCCACCGCCATCGCCGAGGACCCTAGCCGTCGACCCAGTACGTGTCGCGGCGGAACATGAACTCCGCGCGCCCGCCCGACACGCTCCATCTCCTCGCGGCGGGCCGCGTCGGCCAGGACCTCGAAGTACTCTTCGCGCGGCGCGCCCGGGGCGAAGTGCAGCAACATCGACGCAGGCGCCCCGGACTCGTCGCGGAACCAGTGGATCCCGCCCTCCGGGACGTGCACGAAGTCATCCGGCGCGCAGTCCACCCACCGCGTGCCGTCGTAGAGCCGGATGGTGCCGGTGAGCACGTAGAACGACTCGGAGATCCAGCGGTGCCTGTGTTGTCAGAGAGGGGGCGGCGGGGCCCGGCCGGCTCGGGGCCCATCTCCCAGCGGTAGAGACCCAACTCGCCGTGCGCGTCGTCGCCGGTCGCGAGGTAGTGCGCGGCGCCGCCGTCTCCCTGGCGCAGTTCGGGCTCGTGGCCGCTCGGGCGGCGGGTGGCGGGTGGCGGTGACCTCACCGTGCTCGCCGAGGTAGCGGACCGGCGGGTAGGGACGCAACGGGCTCATGGCCGACGATCCTGCCCCGCGGCGACGGTGGACGGGAACCGCCCGGGCCCGGTCTGCCCCGATCCGGACCGTGATCGGCGGGTCGGTCCCGATCGTGGTCACCCGTGGCCCTGATCGGGACCCGGCCGACGATCACGTCGTGGCGTCCGGAGGAGAAGGCGCATGCCAGGGTGGCGTCATGTCCGAGTTCCCCACCCTGCGTCAGACCGTCCTCGACTGCACCGACGCCCGGGCACTGGCCGAGTTCCACCGCGCGTTGCTCGGGTACCGGTACCGGCCCGGCGACGAGGCGCCGGACCCCGGCGAGCCCGACCCGCAGGGGAACGACTGGCTGGTGCTGCGACACCCGGACGGCGCGGCGGCGCTGGCGTTCCAGCAGGTGGACGCCCTACCCGAGGCCATATGGCCGGACGGGACGGTCCCGCAGATGCTGCATCTCGATCTCACGGTGCCGACCACGCGGGAGCTGGACCGCCAGCACGACCGGGGGCTCGGTCTCGGCGCACGTCAGCTCCTCGACCGCTCGGACGACCGCGAGGAGCCGCTGCGGGTCTACGCCGACCCCGCCGGCCACCCGTTCTGCCTGTTCGTGGCCGAGCCGCCAACCTGAGGGGCCCGACGCTCAGGCAGACTCCGCCGGCGCCGGCGCCGGCGCGGGCCGCTCGGCCGGGATCTCCGGACCGGGGGCGACCGCGGCACGGCGGATCGTCAGCGCCCCGAGACCGGCCGCGACCAGACAGGCGATCGCGCCCATGGCCAGACCCCCGCGACCACCGAGGTGCCCGCTGACCCAGCCGGCGATCGGGCCGCCGATCGGCGTCGACCCCAGGAACGCGACCGCCCACAGCGCCATCACCCGTCCCCGCATGTGCGGGGCCGCCGCCAGCTGCAGGGTGCTGTTGCCCTGCGACAGGAATGCCACGCTCACGGCGCCGACCAGTGCCATCGCCACGAGCTCCGCCCAGAGCGTCGGTGCCGCCGCGGCACCGGCCAGCACCACACCGAACGCCGTCGAGGTCCACACCATCGCCCGGATCCCGGTCCGGCCGCGCGCGGCCACGACCAGGCCGCCGACGACCGCCCCGGCGCCCATCGCGGCGGTCAGGAAGCCGTAGGTGCTGCCGTCCCCGCCGAACGTCTCCGACGCCACCACCGGCAGGACGACCTGGAACTCGTAGGCCAGGCAGCCGACCAGCGCCATCATCAGCAGCGGCACCGCCAGCGCCGGGGTCCGCCGGACGTAGGTGAAGCCCTCGCGCAACTGCCCCGGCCGGCGCGGCGCCGGCTCGGACGGGTTCAGCCGGGAGGTGTCCAGGAACAGCAGCGAGCCCACCACGGCCACGAAGCTCGCCCCGTTGAGCAGGAAGCAGAACCCGATCCCGCCGGCGGCGATCACGATCCCGGCCACCGCGGGCCCGACCGCGCGCGCCGCACTGGCCAGTACCGAGTTCAGGCTCACCGCGTTGCGCAGGTCGGTGGGGCCCACGATCTCCAGCACGAACGCCTGCCGGGCCGGGTTCTCGAAGCAGTTGTTCAGGCCGAGCAGCCCGGCGAGCACGAACACGTGCCACAGCTGCACCGTCCCGGTCACGGTCAGCGCGCCCAGCAGCAGCGCCTGCACGCCCATCATCGATTGCAGGCCGATCATCAGCTTGCGCTTGTCCAGCCGGTCGGCGACGACGCCGCCGTAGGGGCCCAGTACCAGCATCGGCAGCGTCTGCACGGCGATCACCGTGCCGAGCACGGCCGGCGACCCGGTCAGCTGATAGACCAGCCAGGACTGCGCGACGGTCTGCATCCAGGTGCCGACCAGTGAGGTGGCCTGTCCGGTGATGTAGCGGCGGTAGTTCTGGTTGGCGAGCGAGGCGAACGTCTGCCCGCGCAGCACACGCAGCGGGGCGACGACCCGGTCCTGCAGCGTCGCCCTCATCGAGGCCGCTCGTCGGTGACGAGGGCGCCACCGGTCCCGAGCGGGCCCCCGGGCTCCGGGGGGACGACAGCGGCGCGAACCGGGCGCGGACCGAGGACCTCGGCCAGGGCTTCGATCGCCGGCAGGGCGGCGAGCAGGTCACGGCCGTGCGAGTCCGGCATCCGGCGCAGGTGCTCGCCGAGGACACGCGTGCGCTCGGACCGCAGGTGCTCCTGGGTGCGCATCCCGTACTCGGTGGCCGCGACCCGCACGACCCTGCGATCGGCCGGGTCGGCCTCGCGGACGAGCAGTCCGACGGTCTCCAGCTTCCCGACGATCCTGGACAGCATCGTCGGGTTGACGCCCTCGATCTCGGCAAGCTCCCCCATCCCGATCGGCCCGAGCCCGGCCACGGTGCCCAGTACCGACACCTGCGTGCGGGTCATGCCGTCGCCGCGGACCTGGCGATCGACGGTGCGCCCGATCCGGGCGAGCGCGATCCGCAGACGGGCGAGGTCGTCCTGGTCGAAGATGTCGAAGCCGTCGGGCACCAGACCTCCATTCGTTTGCCTGCTGGCAAGCATACGCTGCGGCCCCGGACGCACCCGCCGGCCCCGGCCGACGCCGGACAGTGCGGATCCGGGTAACGCGCGTCACACTCGGAGCGTCACACCGAGGAGCGCAGCCATGACCGAGACGACCGTCGACCGCCGGATCGCCGCAGTGCCCGCCCGTCCCGCGCCGC
>JAKDNL010000573.1 GCA_030451825.1 Pseudonocardia sp.
CGCCGCTGCCCCCGGCCGCCCGCCGCGCCCCCGGGCTCTCCCCCCCCCCGCCCCCCCGCCCCCCCCCCCCCCCACGACCCCAGGCATCGTCGCTGTCGAGGCGGAACCGCACGCGGAGGAGCGTCCGACGGCTCCGCGCCCCTCACCCGTCCAGCCGAAGAGACGAGGCGGTGACAGCGGGACACTGCCTGCCCGTCGGCGGTTCCGGCGGTCGCCTCCGCCGTTCACAGCGGTTCTCTCGCGGAAGGAAGCGTCAGATGAATGGCCGCGTCGTACATTTCGAGCTCCCGTTCGACGACGGCGATCGCGCCCGCGCGTTCTACCGGGACGCGTTCGGGTGGAACGTCAAGGAGATGCCGGAGATGAGCTACACGATCGCCATGTCCGGCCCGACATCCGAGCAGGGCATGCCGAGCGAACCGGGGTTCATCAACGGCGGGATGTTCGAGCGCAACGACGAGTGGCCGGCGAGCGGGCCGGTGATCGTCGTCGACGTGCCGAGCATCGACGGCACGCTGGCGCGGATATCCGAGCTCGGCGGCGCCACCGTCGTCGACCGGATGGCGGTGGGCGAGATGGGGTTCGCGGCCTACTTCCGGGACGACCCGGAGGGCAACATCGTCGGGCTCTGGGAGAACGCCGCCCCGGCGTGAGGCGAGCAGCCCGACTTCGCACAGGTTCCGGTGTCCTCGCACGGGTTATAACACGTGCGAGGACACCCGAAGGTGTGCGAGGTCAGGTCGGGCGACCGGCCCGGGCCAGGACGGCGCGGGCCAGCGTGAGGTGCACGGCGTCGACCATCTGGCCGTCCACCAGCCCGACCCCGGACTCCCCCGCGGCGAGGACCTTCTCGGCGTGCGCCACCTCGTCGGAGGTCGGGGTGAACACCTCGTGCGCGACCGTGACCTGCGTGGGATGCAGGCAGATCTTGCCGCGGTAGCCCAGCTCGAGGCCCTGGCGCGCGTCGGCACGGAACGCCTCGGCGTCGGTGACCGCGGTGACGACCTGGTCCAGCGACGCCACCCCGGTCAGGCTCGCCGCCAGGGCGACCTGGCTGCGCGCGTAGAGCACCTCGAGCCCGCCCGCGGTGCGTCGCCCGCCGAGGTCGGCGATGTAGTCCTCGGCTCCGAAGTAGGCGCTGTCCGGCCCGGCCGCGAGCAGCTCCCGGGCGTCGGCCACGCCGAGCCCGCTCTCCAGGCCGGCGACGATCCGGGTCGCCGGTTCGAGCTTCTCGCGCAGCGCGGTGAGCTGGGAGACGTGCTCGTACTTGGGCAGCAGGACACCGTCCACGTGCCCGGCGGTGACCAGCGCCGCGACGGCCTCGACGTCGGCGTCGTACCAGGGGGTGCCCGGCGCGTTGATCCGGATCAGGACCGCGTCCGCCCCGGGCCGGGCCGCGGAGAGCGTCTGCGCGGCGGTGATCCGGGCGCCCTCCTTCTCCGGCGGTGCGACGGCGTCCTCCCAGTCGAGCACGACCGCGTCCGGGTGCACCCGCTCGACCTTGGCCACCATGTCCGGCCGGGTGGCCGGCACGAACAGCAGGCTGCGCGGGACGAAGTCGGCCGGGGCAGTGCTCATGTCGCCTCCGCGGTAGGAAGAAGTACGTCGGCGATCACGCCGGCCGCCGATGCATCAGGCCGGTCCGCCGGACCGTGCAGACCAGCTCGTCGCGCTGGTTGTGCGCGCGGTGCTCGATCACGACCAGACCCGCGTCCGGACGGGACTTCGAGGCCCGCGACTCGACGACCTCGCTCTCCACCCGGATCGTGTCCCCGGCGAACACCGGCGCCGGGAACGCGATGCCGTCGAGCCCGAGCTGGGCGATGATCGTGCCCAGCGTCAGCTCCGGCACCGACAACCCGACCACCAGTGCGAGCGTGAACATGCTGTTGACCAGGGGCTTCCCGAACTCGGTGCGGGAGGCGTAGTCCGCGTCCAGGTGCAGCGGCGCCGGGTTCATGGTCATCGTGGTGAACAGCACGTTGTCGGTCTCGGTGACCGTGCGGCGTGTCGCGTGCCGCACCACCGTCCCGACCTCGAGCTCCTCGAACCACTTCCCGGACACCGCCCGGTCGTCGTCACTCACCGCCACGTACTCCCACCTCGTCGTCGGACCGATGCCCGGTCTCAGCCGCCGCGGACGACGGCGGTGACGGCGTCCAGCGCCGTCGGGTCGTCCATCGCGCTGGTGTCGCCGGTCGGGCCACCGTGCACGATCACATCACGAAGCAGCCGCCGCATGGTCTTCCCGGTGCGCGTCTTCGGCATCGCCGGTGTGATGTGCACCGCGGCCGGCCGGGCGTAGCCGCCGATCTCGCCGGTGACCCGGGTGTCCAGCTCCGCGCGGACGGTCGCCGGGTCGGCACCCTCGGCGAGCGTGACGAACGCGATCGGCACCGTCCCCTTCGTCGCGTCCGGCACCCCGACCACCGCCGCCTCGACGACGCCCGGGTGCGCGGTCACCACGGCCTCGATCTCCATCGTGGAGATCCGGTGCGCGGCCACGTTGATCACGTCGTCGGCCCGGCCGAGTACCCAGATGTGCCCGTCGTGATCGAGGACGGCCTCGTCGTTGGTCGCGTACCTGCCGGGGAACCGGGAGAAGTAGGTGTCCAGGTAGCGCTGGTGGTCGTCCCAGACCGTGCGGGCCAGCGTCGGGAACGGGGCGGTGAGCACCAGGTTCCCCTTGACGCCCGGCGGGACCGGGTCGCCGTCGTCGTCGACGATCTCGTAGGCGTGCCCGGGCACGGGCGTGCCGACCGACCCGGCCTTGAGGTCCTCGGCACCGTAGACCGGGTAGGTCCAGGTGGAGCCGGTCTCGGTCTGGCCGTAGGCATTGACCACCGGGACGTCCAGTGTGGAGCTCGCCCAGCCGAACGTGTCGCCGTCCAGCGGCTCGCCCTGCACGGTGACCAGCTTCAGCCCGGGCAGCGGATGCTCCGCGGCCAGGTCGTCGCCGAACTTGCGCAGCATCCGCAGCAACGTCGGTGCACAGAGGACCTTGGTGACGGCGTGGCGCTCGCAGATCTCGTAGAACCGCGAGGTGGTCGGCGTGTCCAGCGCGCCCTCGAAGCAGGCGATCGTCATCCCGCAGGCCAGCCCGCCGACGACGGCCTGGATCGGGAACGTCAGCCAGCCCACGTCGGCGGCCACCCAGTACACGTCACCGGCCTCGTAGCCGGCCTGCCAGTGCGCGTTCGCCCAGGTCCCGAGCAGGAACCCGCCGACCGAGTGCACGACGCCCTTGGGCTTCGACTCGGTGCCCGAGGTGAAGATCAGGAACGACGGCTCGTTCGGGTCCAGCGGCACCGCGGGTGTCCCGGCCGCGCCGGCCTCCAGGACCGAGGCGTAGGAGTGCTCGCCCGCGACCAGCGGGAGCGCGTTGCCGGTCCGGCCCACCACCACGGTCGCCTCGACGCTCGGCGTGCGCTCGCGCGCCGCGCGCAGCGTGGACAGCAGCTCGACCGGGTTGCCGCGCCGGTAGATCGCGTCCGCGACCACGACGACCCTCGCCCGCGCCGCCTGGATCCGGGACGCGACCGCCTCCTCGCCGAACCCGGAGAACAGCACCGTGTAGATCGCGCCGATCCGGTTGCAGGCGTGGATCGCGGTGAACGCCTCCACCAGGTTCGGCATGTAGATCGCGACGACGTCGCCCTTGGCCACACCGAGCCCGAGCAGGCCCGCGGCCAGGCGGTTCACCTCGTCGGCGAGCTCGGCGTAGGTGAGCGTGCGGGACTCACCCGGCTCGCCCTCCCAGACGACGGCGGCGCGATCGGCCGTCGCCGGATCCTCGGCCCAGCGGTCGACGCAGTTGTCCGCGACGTTGATCGTGCCGCCCTCGAAGAAGCGGAAGTCGTCGATCTCGCCGGAGCGCACGGTCGTCCACGGGGTGGACCAGCGCTGTTGCCGCGCGACCCACTCCCAGTAGGCGTCCGGACCGTCCAGCGCGCGGGCCGCGGCCAGCGACTCGACCCGCTCGGGTACCCGCCACTCGGGCCGCAGCGGGACGAGCGGGGCGTCCAGCAGGGAGCTCAGGCTGTCGGTGTCGGACATGGTGCCCTCCTTCGTCGGGCTCGTGAGCGGAAAAGGGGGCTCCCGCAGCCATATACGCCCCCCGGGGAGAAAGGGGGGGGGGGGGGGGGGGCGGGGGTGGGGGGGCACCGGTGG
>JAKDNL010000574.1 GCA_030451825.1 Pseudonocardia sp.
CACTTCCGCCGTCCGGCTCTCCGTCCGGCCCGCCGTACGAACCACCGGGTGAACCACCGGGCGGTCCGCCTTCGAGCGGCGCCTGGTTGCCGGCCAGGTCGACCGGCGCGTCCGCGGTCGCGCCGGCGAACCCGCCGACGGCCAGCAGTGCGGCCGGCACGCCCAGCGCGGCGCCGGTGGTGGCGACCCGCGCGGCGATCCGGCGGACCCCCTCCGGGGCGTTCGCCCCGTTCACCACGGCGTTGCGTACCCGCTCCGGAATGCTGAGCCGGACGTCGGACTTGGCGAGCTCCCACAGGTGCGCCGGCATCCCGTCCGGGCTCCCGCCCGGCGCCGGCGGTGGTGTCGTCGTGGTCATGGCACGAGCCTCCCTGCGCCGGTGACGGCGGTCATGAGCAGTCCGCTACTCGTCCTGGACCCGCCGCGACGCCGCCGTTGCTCATCGGCACGGAGGTACTGCCCGGTGCCGGGACCCGACCGGCCTCCAGCACGCCGAGCAGCAGCCCCTCGCAGGTGCGCACCAGCACCCGGCAGGCCTCCCGCACGTCGCGTCCGGACGACGGGTGCTCGGCGCGGCGCTGCCACTGCGCGAGCGCGGCCTGCGCGACCCGCAGCGACTCCTCCGGACCGGACCCGACCGGGGCGCCGAGGCGGGTCACCGGGTGCGCGCCCTCCCCGCCGAGGAGTCGTTCGGCGGTGTCCCGCTCGGAGTCCGAGAGGAGCAGGGCGCCGGTGCGCAGCGTGTCCAGCAGCCGGATCTCGGTGAACTCATGCGCCCCGGCGGTGACCAGCTCCAGCTCGTGCATCAGCGCCGTCGCCGCCGGTACCGGGTAGCGGCGCAGCACCGCCTCGGTCGCGCGTAGCGCGGAGCGGGCCTTGAGCGCGTCGGCGCGCCCGGCGAACCGGCTGGTCAGCGCGTCCCGGAACGGCACCAGCCCGCTGCGGTGCAGCAGATCGCGCGACAGCGCCCCGGCCGTCGTCGCGACGCCGCTCTCGATCAGCGCCACGGACTGCCGCACGCCGAACAGACCGAACCGTTCCAGCAGCGCGGCCCGCCGCGCCGGACCCAGGTCCAGGTCGGTGTCGGCGGTGGCGAAGCGGTTCGCGGTGAGCAGCAGCCGGCCGCCCTCCTGCTCGCCGGCCCCGGCCAGCTGGGCCAGCGCCCGGAACTCGTCCTCGCGCAGCGTGGCCGCGGTCGCCGCGAGCAGCCCGGCCACCGGCAGCACGGTCTGGCACAGCGCGCGCACCCGCGGGTCGGCGCGGTAGCGCGCGGCGATCCGCTCGGCGCTGTCGAGTGCGCCCGGGCGGCCGTGCCCGACCTCGTCCGCGCGGGCCAGCACGCCGATCGTGTTGATCGGCCGCCGCTCGGCGGGGTCGTCGCGGAAGGCCTCCAGGAACGAGACGTCGGTGGCGTGCATGTGCCGCATCAGGTAGACCACCGCGTCCACCGCTCCCGGGCCGTCCTCGTCCTCCGGCGTCAGGGCGGACGTGGTGCGCCCGGACAGCTCCGCGGTCAGCGAGTCCATCCCGGGGGTGTCGACCAGGGTCATCGCCCGCAGCGCCGGGGACGGCCAGTCCACGACCAGGTGGTCGATCTCGTCGGCGGACAGGCCCTGCAGGTCCGGGGCCCCGCCGGTGGCGCCGGGTGGCAGCGCGCACCACCGTCCGGAACGCAGCGCCGCGCCGACCCGGTAGGTGTGCCCGTCCCGGTACCAGGTGACGACCCGGGTGCACTCCCCCGCATCGGTGGCCGCCAGTTCCTGGCCGACCAGCGCGTTGAGCAGCGTGGACTTGCCGGCCTTGATCCGTCCGGCGATCGCCACCCGCAGCGGCTCGTCCAGGCGCGCCGCGGCGGCGAGCAGGTCCGGCATCGCCGGGCCACCGCCGTAGACACCGCAGGCCCGGTGCACCAGCCCGCGCACCCGGTTGACCAGGGTCGCCGGAGCGGGCGGGCGGGTGCTCATCGGGCACCGCCGTCCCCGGCGCCGGCCGCCGTCCCGACGGCCTCGGCCGGCTCGGAGCGGATCCGCTGCAGATGCCCGGTCAGGTCGTCGAGGCGGGCGCGCAACATCGCCAGCGAGGCCAGGTCGGTCTCGATGCGTTCCCGCGCCCCGGCGTCGGACTCGCCGCTGCGCGCCGACTCCTGGGCAGCGGCCAGGCCGGCCGCGGCACTGCGCTGCAGCTCGCCGACCCGTTCGCTCCAGGCGTTGCGCAGCTCGCGCTGCACGTGCCGGATCGCGTCCCGGGAGTCCTTGCCGACCTGCATCCCGAACTCGTCGACGAACCGGCGCACCACGGCCTTCGCCTCGCCCCGGCGCTTGTCGACCTGTCGCTTGCGCTCGTCGCGCATCCCGGCGCGCCCCAGCAGCAGCGCCGGGATCAGGCCGAACGGCGTCGGCACGCCCAGCGCCGCCACGTTGGTGAGCACGGTGAACATCAGGAACCCGCCGAAGGCCTTCTGGACCGCGGCCATCCCGGCGCCCTTGGCCTTGCGTTCCACGAACGCGGAGTCGACGGTGAACGAGTCCAGCAGCTCGACCGGCGCGGACACCTCCCGGGCGGTGACGATCTCGGACTCGGCCAGGTCGAAGTGCTCCCCGACGGTCGTGGCCACCTCCTTGGCCCGGCGCACGAACAGCGCGTAGTTCTCCAGCGCCTCCCCGGCCAGGCGTTGCCGCAGCCACCGCTCGAACTCGTCCCAGTTCGTCGCCGGATCGCCCTCGTCGATCGTGGCCTCGGCCTCGTGCAGCACGGTGCGGGCCCGGGTGCGCAGGTCGAAGTCGACGTCCGAGGTGATGTCGGCGAACCCGTCGCCCAGCAGCAGCTGCCATTTCGACGACCGTTCGCGCAGCGCGTCCGCGCTCTCCTTGGCCGCGGTCAGGGTGGCCAGCAGCTCCGCGGTGTTCTCCGGGTCGAGCAGCGCGTCCCGGCGGGCGGTGGCGGCGATCTGCATCTGGTCCAGCGCGGAACGCAGGTGCGTGACGACCGAGTCGACGGCGATCCGCTCGGAGCCGGCCAGCACGTCGTTGATCCGGCGGACCAGGTCCGGGAAGCCGGACTCGTTGTTCAGGTCCTGGTCGGCGTCCTTCGCGGCCAGCGCGCGGATCTCCGACGACACCGCGACCGCCTCGACCTCGATCCCCTTGCGCTGCAGATGGCCCAGGTCCAGCTCCAGGATCCGCGCCCACTGCGGGTAGAGGTCGGTCTTGGTGAGCACCAGCAGCAGGGTGGGGCAGAGCTCGCGCACCGTGCGCAGGAAGCGCAGCTCGGCGGCGGTCAGCTCCTGCGAGGCATCGGTCAGGAACAGCACCGCGTGCGACTGGGGCAGCGAGCTCATCGCGGTCGCGTTCGCCGTCGAGCCGAGGCCGCCGACGCCCGGGGTGTCGATCAGTACCAGGCCGGTGGACAGCAGCTGGCGGGCGATCCCGACCGTCACCGAGCGCAGCCGTCGCGCGTTGCCGGGGTTGCCGGACTCGCTGGCGTAGGCCGCGATCTCCGACGGCGAGATCGTCTCGGTCCACCCCGGGCCGCCGGAGCCGGGTGCGGCCTCGAAGCTGGCGCTGGCGGCCAGCTCGGCGGCGTAGCGGACCTCGGTCGGGACGGCGGTGGCGATGTCGTCGTCGACCGGGCACACGGGGGCGGTGAGCAGCGCGTTCACGAGCGAGCTCTTGCCCTGCTTGAACTCGCCGACGACGTGCACGGTCACCGTCGCGGCCTCGAGCAGGCCGCGCGCGGCCACCAACCGGTCGGCCAGGTCGGCACGGTCGTAGGCGCGGGCGCCCTTCACCGTCATGTCCAGGGTGTCCAGCGCGTGCTTCGTCGCCGCGGTCGTGGGCATCGGCGTGCTCCTCCTCGCACGTGTGAGCAGTTGCCCGGGCCGGGGCCGGGGCAACTGCTCACTCGCGTCGGTCGTCGGTTCGGTCTCAGCCGCCGTCGGTGCTCATCGCCGCGGCCGGCTCGTCCGGGCCGTCGGAACCGCCGTCCTGGGCCGAGCTCTCGTACCCACCACCGGAGTCGGAACTCTCGTAGCTCGGCTCGTCGTGTGCGGCGAAAGCCGGGGCGGCGCCACCGCCGTCATCGCCGTCGTCGTCGCCGGACTTCGCCTGCTGGTTGAAGTTCGAACCCCCGCCACCGCCGGCCCCAGCCTGCTGCTGATTCTGGAAGATGTC
>JAKDNL010000575.1 GCA_030451825.1 Pseudonocardia sp.
ACCGGCTACACCTACGGCGCGCTGGCCGCCCCGATCGCGTTCCTGCTGGCCGCGTTCTTCATCGGCTTCGCCGTGGTGATCGGGGCGCACTTCAACGCCTCGATCCAGTACTTCCGCCCGGTGCGGCTCAAGGACCGCCGCGGGACGGTGCAGCAGGCGATCGCCGTAGAGCCCGCCACGACCCCGACCCCGACGCCGGCATCGGACACGGCACCGACCGAGCCCGGCACCGGGGCGCCGACGCCCGGCGCCGGAGCACCGACCGCCGCGGTCGACCCGCCGGAAGCTCCCACCGGAGAACCATCGGTGCCGGACACCCGCGCCAACACGCCCTGCCGCGCCGGTCCCGTCGGGAGTCACGATGTGGTGCGGGGGATCGCCACCTCGTGACTCTCGGCTCGCCCACGTGGTGGCGCCGCAGGTCGGGCGTCACGATGTGGTGCGCAGGCCCGCCATTTCGTGACCCTCGACACGGCGGGGCCTCGATGATCGCCGGGATCGTGACGTCTCCTGTGCTCAGCGCAGGCCGTGTCACGATCCTGGCGATCATGCCTCCCGGCTCCGGCCCAGCGCCGTGGTGGCGGCGGCGCGTAGCAGGGCGTGCTCGGCGGAGAGGCCGAAGAACGAGAAGCCCAGCGAACGGTAGTGGCGCAGGTTCTGCGGGCCGGCGCACCAGATGCCGGTGGGCAGCCCGGCCTGCGCGCAGGTCGTGGTGATCCGGGAGAGCAGCGCGTCGTAGTCCGGGTCGCCGTTCTGCGCGGCCAGTGGCATGTCGTGGGCCAGGGCGAGGTCCGACGGCCCGACGAACACCGCGTCCAGACCGTCGACGGCGACGATCTCCGGCAGCGCCTCGACGGCGGCCCGGGTCTCGACCATGACCACGCAGAGCCCCGGTGCGTTCGTGTCCCGCCCCTGCCAGCCGAGCCGGGTCGGGCCGTAGCTGCGCACACCCGCCGGCGGGTAGTGGCAGGCGGTGACCGCGGCCCGGGCCTGCTCGGCGGTGTCCACCAGCGGCACGATCACCCCGGCGGCGCCCCGGTCCAGGGCCCGGCTGATCGGCCCCTCGCCGTGCTCGGGCACCCGGACCAGCGCGTGCGTGCCTGTGGCCGAGAGCGCCTGCAGAATCGGGAGCAGCGCGTCGTCGCCGATCAGGCCGTGCTGGGTGTCGACCACGACGAAGTCGAAACCAACCGAGCCGATCACCTCGGCCGTCGCGGCGGACGGGAGCTGGAGCCAGCCGCCGACCAGGTCGCCGGAGAAACGGAGATCGTCCATACCCGCACTGTGCCGTCATGGTCCGGTCCGCGCCAGGGCTCGACCTCGCACAGGCTGTGGTGTCCTCGCACAAGGAGGGACCTGTGTGAGGACACCCGAACCTGTGCGAGGTGCCGACGGCGTGGGGCCGGGACGGGCCGCGCAGCGGACGGGCATCATCTGCAGTCATGCACGTGAGGGAGCTGCCGGTGCGGCCGGTGATCGGGATCCTGCACCCGGGAGTGATGGGTGCGGCCCTGGGGTCGGCGCTCAAGGCCCGGACCGGTGCGGTGATCTGGGCCGACGCGGGCCGCACGCACGCCACCGCCAAGCGCGCCGAGCTGGCGGACCTGGTCGCGGTCCCGGACGTCGCCGACCTCGCCCGGCGTGCCGACATGATCATCTCGATCTGCCCGCCGCATGCCGCCCGCGACGTCGCCGGGCAGGTCGCGGCCGCCCTGGACGGACGCGACGAGCGCCCGCTCTTCGTCGACGCGAACGCCGTGTCGCCGGAGACCGTCGCCGCCGTCGAACAGGTCCTGGGCGCCGGCACCGTCTGCGACGGGGCGATCATCGGCCCGCCGGCGTGGGAGCGCGGGCAGACCGTGTTCTGGCTGTCCGGCCCGGGCGCGGCGACCGTCGCGGGCCTGTTCGTCGACACCCCGTTCGACGCGAGGGTGCTCGGCGACGAGATCGGCACCGCGAGCGGGCTCAAGGCCTGCTTCGCGCTGCAGAGCAAGGCGCTGCCCACGGTCTGGCTCGCGATCGAGGAGGCAGCCCGCCGATTCGGTGTGACCGACGCGCTGCGCGGCGAGCTGGACCGCACCGGCGCCGGCTACGACGCAGCCCTGGCCGCGATCCGGGGCAAGGCCGGCGGCAAGGCCTGGCGCTGGGCGGGGGAGATGGACGAGGCCGGGGACGCCCTGGCCGCGATCGGCGTCCCGGATGGCTTCTCCCGCGCCGCCGCCGAGATGTACCGCCGCGAGCCGGCGGACTGACCGTCCGGACGATCGCCCGGCGCCGCACGTGATCGCCGAGTCCTGCCGGCGGAGGGTCTCCCTGGCCCGCACGTGATCGCCGAGTCCGGCCCGCGCATGATCGCCCGGTCCGGCCGGCGCAGGCCTCCCCGAGCAGCGCCGGTGACCATGGGTGAGAGTGACATCCGGGCTCTGCGCGACGCGTCGGACAGCCGTCGGGTCACGCTCACCCGTGGGTCAGGGTGTTCGGGCGGCGCGCGGGTGACTGATCGATACTCGTTCCCATGAGCGATCCGTCGACAGCGTCGTCCGACTCCGCCGAGGTGCTGGAGGCGCCGATCCCGGTCGTGCCGGCGCCGTATCACTCCCCGGAGCGCGAGGCGTTGCAGAGGCAGGCCCGCGAGTTCGCCACCAGCCGCGTACTGCCACTGGCCAACGAGCTCGACCCGCGGAAGGGCGAGATCCCCCGGTCGGTGCTGGACGAGATGGCAGCGCTCGGCTACTTCGGGATCACCGTGCCGTCCGGGTACGGCGGGCTGGGTCTCGGAGCGTTCGAGTACTGCATGGTGGCCGAGGAGCTGGCCCGGGCCTGGATGAGCGTCGGGTCGATCATCGCCCGCGCGCAGGGAGCCGGCACCGGCGTCGCCGACGAGGACCGCCGCGGAGAGCTCCTGCGCCGCAGCGCCGCGGGGGAGTGGATCGGTGCGATCGCGCTGTCCGAGCCGGACGCCGGGTCGGACCTGGCCGGCGTCGAGACCCGTGCCGTGCGCGACGGTGACGACTTCGTGGTCACCGGCCACAAGCGCTGGACCGGCAACGCCCGGGCCGCGGACTTCATCCAGGTCCTGGTGCGCACCGACGACCCGGAGCCGGGGGAGCGGCGCTCGGCCGGGCTCGCGACGATCGTGGTGGAGAAGGAGCGCGACGGCTTCCCGGACGGCATCACCGGCACCCCGATCGACAAGATCGGCTACCACGGCTTCGTCACCTGGGATCTGGAGTTCGACGGCCTGCGCGTCCCGGTCGTCAACCAGCTCGCCGCCGGCGACCAGGGCTTCGCCTCTACCCAGGCCTGGCTCAACATCGCCCGGGTGCACACCGCCGCCCGGGCGGTCGGGCTGGCCCGCGCCGCGGTCGAGGACAGCATCGGCTATCTGCAGGAGCGCCGGCAGTTCGAGCACCCGATCGGCGACTTCCAGGCGCTGCGCTTCAAGCTGGCCACGATGGCCGCGCGGGTGGAGCAGGCGCGGTCGTTCTACCAGCACGTGGCGCACCGGCTGGACGCCGAGCGGAGCGCAGGCGGAGCGAGCATCGAGACGGCCGAACCGTGCGCGCGCGAAGCCGCGATGGTGAAGCTGCTGGCCACGGAGATGGCCGCCGAGGTCACCGGCGACGGTATCCAGCTGCACGGCGGCAACGGCTACACCACCGAGCGCCAGGTGGAGCGGCACTGGCGCGACGCCCGCCTGACGACGATCTTCGAGGGCACCAGCGAGATCCAGATGAAGATCATCTCGGACAGGCTGCTGCCCCGTCCCGGGACGAGCCGAGCGCTACCGGAACGCCCCGCGGACCATCCCGAGCACGTCGTCCTCGCCCAGGCCCGGACGGGGTTGTCACCGGCAACGGTCCGGAGCGTCGCGGTCCCGTCGAGGTCTACCCGCGCGGCCCGGCCCCGGATAGCGTCCGCTCATGCCGCTCGACCCGATCTTCGCCACGATGCTCGACACCCTGCAGAGCGCCGGCGCGTTGCCGCTGGTCAGGGGCACCGCCGTCGAGACCCGCGAGCATTACCGCGCGCTCTCGCTCTCCCGGCGCGGACCCGAGTTCGTCCCGGAGGAGGTGGCCGGCGTCGTCGAGGACTCCGCCGACGGCCCGGGCGGGCCGGTGCCCGGCCTGTGACTTTATCACATCTACGAGCCCCCCCACCCGCCAG
>JAKDNL010000576.1 GCA_030451825.1 Pseudonocardia sp.
TTCGTCGAGCGCAACGTCGGCGCCTGGATGCACATCGAGCACATCCTCGGCCTCTACGTGTTCGCCGCCTGCAACCGTTCCGGCCCGACGAACATGCACAACACGGCGATGGTCGTGAACAGCATGCACAAGATCCGGTTCGCGCAGGACCTGGCGCTCTACAACCTCACCCTGACCGAGGAGATCGAGGGCTTCGACGGCACCGCGCACCTGTCCGCGTGGAACGAGGACCCGGAGTGGCAGGGTGTCCGTGAGGTCGCCGAGGCGCTGACCGCGGTCGACGACGACTGGGGCGAGTCGATGTTCGCCGCGAACGTCATCTTCGAGCCGCTGCTCGGTGAGCTGTTCCGGTCGAACCTGGTCATGCAGGCCGCCGCCGGCAACGGCGACTTCGTCACCCCGACTTTGATGGGCGCCGCGGAGTACGACTTCGCCCAGCGCGACCTGCGCTGGACGCAGGCCTGCTTCGGCCCGCTCACCCAGGACCGCGAGTTCGCGCAGCACAACAAGGACCTGATGCAGGGCTGGCTCTCGAAGTGGGTCCCCCAGTGCATCGAGGCCGCGCGCACCCTGCAGCCCATCTGGTCGCTTCCGGACGCCAAGCCGCCGCGTTTCGAGGACAGCCTCGACCGGGCGAAGAACCGCTTCGCCGGGATCCTGTCCGACCTCGGCCTCGAGACCCCGAAGGAGCTCAGCCAGTGACCACGTTCAAGACGTCCGAGAGCCCGTACAAGTCGGACAACACCGCGTCCGGCAAGTGCGGCGTCACGCTGATGAACAACCAGATCGGCGCCGTCGTCGCCGAGGTGATGGACCGCCAGGAGAACGTCGAGATCACCGAGCTTCCCTCGATGATCCGGGTCGACTGTGTGGGCCGGATGGACTTCGTCTACGCCGAGATCGCCGAGGCCCTCGGCGAGGAGGAGGACTACTACGACGCCGCCGAGTTCGAGGAGAACATGTCCACGCACTACGGGAAGATGGTGCACATGGACGACCGGACCGTGATGTTCGGAGACCTGGAGGAGGCCGCCGAGTTCATCGGCGACATGCTGCCTCCCAAGGTCGGCTAGCAGCGTCCCGGTCGGGCTCGGGTCGCCGTTCGCACAGCTCACCTGCGCGAACGGCGCTCCGGCCGTTCAGCTCTATCAAGCCCCTTCGTCCACCCGCGCAGAATGTCCAGGAGGGTCATCGTGGCCAAGGAACTCAAGTTCGGGCAGGAAGCCCGAGACCGCCTCACCGCTGGTGTCGACCAGCTCGCCGAGGCGGTGAAGTCCACTCTGGGACCCAAGGGCCGCAACGTGATCCTCGAGAAGATCACCGGAACGCCGGAGGTCACCAACGACGGCGTCACGATCGCGCGCGAGATCCACCTGAGCAACGCGTTCGAGAACATGGGCGCGCAGATCCTCAAGGAGGCCGCCGTCAAGACGAACGACATCGTCGGTGACGGCACCACCACCGCGACCGTCATGGCGCAGGCCATCGTCCGCGAGGGCATGAAGGCGATCACCTCCGGCGGCAACCCGGTGCTGGTCAAGCGTGGCATCGACGTCGCCGTGGGTCGGATCGTCGAGCACCTGTCCGCGGTCGCGCACCCGGTCGACGACGTCGACGCGCTGTCCCGGGTCGCGGCGATCTCGGCGAACGACGACGACGCGATCGGCCGGGTCGTCGCGCAGACGCTGCACACCGTCGGCGACGACGGCGTGATCACCGTCGACGACGGGCCGAACCTGGGCCTGACCGTCAACTTCGTCGAGGACTTCGAGTTCGACAACGGCTACGTCTCGCCGTATCTGGTGACCGACCCGGGCTCGATGATGGCCATTCTCGACGACCCCTACCTGCTGTTCTGCGCGGAGAAGATCACCGACGTCCGCACCCTGATGCCGATGCTCGAGCGGATCATGCGCGAGCCGCGCCCGCTCGTCATCGTGGCCGAGAAGGTCGAGGGCACGGCGCTGCAGATGCTCGTGCACAACCACGTGAACGGGCACCTCAAGGTCACCGCCATCCAGGCGCCGGGCTTCGGGGAGAAGCGCGTGCACCTGCTCGAGGACATGGCGGCCCTGTGCGGCGGCCAGGTGCTGTCCAAGGCGTCGTCGTTCTCGCTGGAGCAGGTCGGCATCGAGCACCTGGGCCGGGCGACCCAGGTCCGCGCCACCAACGAGCACACCGCGATCATCGGCGGGCACGGCGACGCGGAGAAGAAGGAGACCCGGCTCGCGCAGCTGCGGGCCGAGATGCACCGGGCCAGCATCGGCACCGACGAGGACTTCCTCAACGACCGGATCGCCCGGCTCTCCGGCAAGGCGGCGATCATCTCGGTCGGGGCGCCGACGAACGCGGAACTCAAGGAGGTCCGGCACCGCGTCGACGACTCGCTGCAGGCCACCCGCGCCGCGATGGCCGAGGGCATCGTCGCCGGCGGCGGCGCGGCGCTGCTGCACTCCGACGCCGCGCTGGACACGCTGGAGGTCACCGGGGACTACCGGACCGGTGTCGAGATCGTCCGCGCCGCGCTGAGCGAGCCGATCTTCCTGATCGCGACGAACGCCGGGTACGAGGGCGCCGACGTGGTCAAGCAGGTCCGTGACCTGGGCGTCGACGAGGGCTTCGACGCCCTCGAGGGCAAGTTCGGCAACATGCTCGGGATGGGCATCATCGACCCGCTCCGGGTGGTGCGCTCCGCGCTGCAGAACGGCGCTTCGGTCGCCGGCCTGATCCTGACCACCAACTCGCTGGTGGCCGAGGAGCAGACCCCCTGGAACAAGGCGCTGATGACCGAGTACGGCCCGCTGGACGAGGGCATCCCGGCGCCCACCGCGGACTCGAGCACGCCGCAGTCGATGGGTCTCGGCCCGTCGATGGGCTGAGAGAAGGCGTCGTGGATGTCGGGGACGGAGAGCGGTACCTCGTCATCGACGCGCAGGTGCACGCCTGGGACGGCCGCCCGCACAACCAGGCAGGCCCGGCCGGGGAACAGTTCCTGGCCGACCTGCACCACCGGCACCGGATCCTGGACCACTCGCCGCGTCCGCTCTCGGTGGACGCGTTCGGCCAGGTCACCGACCGGTCCCTGGCCACCGACGTCTTCGGCGCCGGGGTGGACCGGGCGGTCCTGCAGCCAGCCGGCTTCTCCGAGCTGTTCGTGCTCGGCCTCGCCCCGCTCGCGTGGCACACCGAGCTGGCCGAGGAGTCGCCCGGCCGGTTCGTGCTCAGCGGCGAGCTGGACCCGGGGGCGGACCGGTCGCGGGTGCGCGGGATCGCCGCGCAGGTGCGGCGGGACGGGCTGCGCGGGCTGACGGTCGTCCCCGCCCGCCGTCCGGAGGCCCGCACCTCGCTGGGCACCCCGTGGCTGCGCCGCGTCCTGGCCCGGGCCGAGCAGGCCGGGGCCGGGGTGGTGCACGTCGGCGTCGGGCCGCTGGTGCACCCGGTGCCGGGCGCCCCCGACTGGGCGCACGCCGGCGTCGTGGAGCAGGGGACGTCGGTACCGCGCCCGCGCTGGCCGAGCTGGGCGGAGCCGGTCCGTGCCGGGTCCGCCCTCCCGGTCCGGGCCCGCAACAGCGGCCCGCTGCCGGCCGGGGGCTACGACGCCACCGAGCTCAGCGAGCTCGCGGCCGCGTTGCCCCGGGTGCGCTTCGTGCTCGGTGCGGGCTCGCTCCCGACCGGGGTGCTCTGCCGGATGTCGCGCCTGCCGAACGTGCACGTGCTGCTCACCGAGCTCCTGGTCGCGCTTCGCCGGGCCCCGGTGGCGGCGGGCCAGGCCCTCGGTGACCTGCTCGCCGCGTTCGGCCCGGACAGGCTGATGTTCGGCAGCGGGTACCCGCTCGTGCGCCCGGGCCGGCTGGCGCGGGAGTTCGCGACCTACCGCTACCCCGAGCAGTTGCGCGGGCTGTACCCGGAGCTCGACGTCGACGTCCGCAGGGCGGTGCTCGGCCGAACCGCGGCGCGGCTCTACGGCCTGCCGGTGGCCGGTCAGGCGGGTGAGCCCGGCCTGTCGGTCGGTCGAATCGTGACCAGACAGACGTCACAAATCAGGTGAGCCTTCCCTAAAATCTCCTCTATGGATCATCAGTGGACGCGACGTCAGATGCTGCTCGGGTCGCTCGCGGCCGGGGGAGTCCTGCTCACCGGATG
>JAKDNL010000577.1 GCA_030451825.1 Pseudonocardia sp.
ACGGTCAGAACTGTGCGATCCAGAACTGCCCGCCCTGGTCGTCGGTGCACAGCGCGGACGTAGCGTACCCGGCGTCCTCGGGCTCCTCGGCCGTCCCGCCGGCCGCGCGCACCGCGTCGGCTGCGGCGTACGCGTCGGCCACTGTGAACATCGGCACGATGACCGGGCGGTCCAGCTCGGGCCGTTCGCTCAGCCCGATCATCGGTTGCGGGTTCCCGCCGTCGACCTGGACGTTCCAGTTCCCGGGGGACCGGCCCGGGGTGAACTCCCAGCCCAGGACCGAGCCGTAGAACGCCACCGCACGCCCGCCGTCCGGGACGTGCACGGCGTCGTAGGACAGCTCGCCCGGGCGTCGGAATTCCGAGGCCACCCGGGGTGCCGGTGCTCCCGGCAGCGGCACGAACACCGCGAACGACAGGCCCTGGTCGTCGTGGCAGTCCACGGCGCGGCCCCACGGCTGGTCTACTGCCGGCCCGGCCGTCCCGCCGCCGGCGCGCACCCGGGGGCCTGCGCGGCCAGGACCTCGCGGGCCAGCAGGACGTCGAGCTCGGCGTCCCACGGTTCGTCGGTGTCCTCGGCGAGCCCGTCGACGGCGGACAGCCCGCGCTGTTCGCGCTCGGCGGCCCGCCAGTGATCGACGAGCTTGTGCCGGGCGATCCCGATCAACCAGCCGGTGCTCGGCTCGGGTACCGACCCGCTCCGGCACGCCGCGACGGCGGCCAGGAACGTCTTGCCGGTCAGGTCCTCGGCCAGCGCGCGGCGCCCGCAGCGGGCCAGCAGGTAGCCGTAGACCTGCGGCAACGCCGAGTCGTAGAGGGCGAGCAGCGTCAGGCCCGGGTCGGGCCGAACGCTCGCGGGATCGCTCATACCCTGTCGTCGTCCGTGCGGCCGGTTCTCCGACGGCGCCGGCCACGACGCCACCCGAACGGCCTACCGCCCCGGGCGCTCCACCCGACCTACCCCTCGTGCGCGGAAATCGTCGTCGGAGCAGCGATATCCGCGCACGGCCGGTGTTCGCTGGGTGGGGACGGAAATCCGGGTGCGCGCGCCCGATCCCGGCCGCTACCGTCCGGGCGTGATCCAACTGGTGCTCTACAGCTGATCCGGCCCGCACGGACCCGCTCCTCGTCCACGACGAACGAGCGGGCCCTCTCGCCGGCCTCATCCCTTCCTGAGCACCGGAGATCTCCTCGTGTCACACATCCTCATGGTCGGCGTCGGCGCGCACGGCCACACCAACCCGCATCTGCCCGTCATGACCGAACTCGTCGCCCGTGGTCACCGCGTCACCTACGCGAACCGCGAGTCCTTCTCGGCGATGGTCGCGGCGAGCGGCGCCACCCCGCTCGTCGTCGACTCCCCGCTGCCCGACGAGTCGGCGGGGCAGCAATGGCCCACCGACCCCGTCGCGGGCATGCGGCTGTTCCTCGACGAGGGCCGCGCCGTCCTGCCGCAGCTGGTCACCGCGCTGGATCGGGACCGCCCGGACGCCGTGCTCTACGACATCGGCGGCTACGCCGGCCGGGCACTGGCGCACCGCTGGGACCTACCGCTGCTGCAGCTCTCCCCGTCGATCGTGGGATGGGAGGGCTACGAGCAGGACATGGGCGACGCGCTGGCGTTTCTCGACGAACCGGACGGGGTCGCCTACCGGAACGACTTCGACGCCTGGCTCGCCGAGCTCGGGATCGACCTCGACTGGGCGGCGTTCAGCGGGCGCCCACCGCGCTGCGCGGCCCTGGTCCCGGAGGCGATGCAGCCCCACGCCGAGCGCGTCGACCACGACGTCGTCACGTTCGTCGGGCCGGCGCTGGACCGGCGCCCGCACCAGCAGGAATGGCCGGAACCGGACCGTCCGCTGCTCGTCGTCTCGCTCGGGTCGGCCTACAACGACCGGCCGCAGTTCTTCCGGGACGTGATCACCGCGATGGACGGGCTGGACTGGCGGATCGCGATGTCTGTCGGGCGCCACGTCGACCCGGCCGAGCTGGGCGAGGTGCCGGACACCGTCGCGGTGTGGTCCTGGCTGCCGCAGCTCGCGGCGCTGCGGCACGCGTCGGCGTTCGTCACCCACGCGGGGATGGGTGGCTGCTCGGAGGGGCTGCACGAGGCCGTCCCGATGGTCGCGGTGCCGCAGGCGGTCGATCAGTTCGGCAACGCCGCGCGGTTGGTCGAGCTCGGTGTCGGCGAGCACCTCCCGGCCGGGGAGGCGACCCCGCTGCGGCTGCGCGAGGCGATCCTGCGGGTGTCCGGCTCGCCCGAGGTCGCGGCGCGCTGCCGGGAACAGCGTGAGCGGGCCCGGGCGGCCGGGGGAGCGCGGGCCGCGGCCGACATCCTGGAGGGTCTGCTGGGCTGATCACGATCGGGTGGCCCTACGCCGTCCGAGGCAGGATCCGGTGTGTTGATTGTGGATCTCCAGGTCGGGGTGGCACCGTCGCCCGGGTCAGCGACGCCGGGTCAGCGCCTGCGTCGTCGGGGGTGACGTCAGGGGGACCCGTGCGCAGAACCATCGTCTCGTTGTTGACCGTGGGGCTCCTGGCCGTCGGGACGGCACTCGCCGCCCCGGCCGCGCAGGCGGCGCCCGCGGAGCCGGCCGCACCCGCCCTGCCGCCGGCACCGGCCCCGCCGCCGGTGACGTGGGGTGCCTGCGAGGCCCCCGCGCTGCAGCAGGCGCGTGCCCAGTGCGGGTTCGTCACGGTCCCGATGGACTACGCGGAGCCGGCCGGCGCGACGATCCAGATCGCGGTCTCGCGGGTGCGGCACACCGTGCCGGAGAGCCGGTTCCAGGGCGCGATGCTCGTCAACCCGGGCGGTCCCGGCGGTCCCGGACTCTCCCTGTCCCGGCTCGGCGCGTCGGTGCCCAAGGGCGCCGGTGCCGCCTACGACTGGATCGGCTTCGACCCGCGCGGCGTCGGCACCAGCAAGCCCGCACTGAGCTGCGACGCCGACTACGGCGGCTACAACCGGCCCGACTTCCAGCCGGCGAACGGCGCCGAGAAGGCCTGGCTGCCGAAGACCAAGGCCTACGCCGACGCTTGCAAGGCCAAGGGCGGCAAGCTGCTCGAGAACCTCCGCACCGAGGACACGGTCCGTGACATGGACCAGATCCGGCAGGCCCTGGGGCAGAAGCAGATCAACTACTACGGCTTCTCCTACGGCACGTTCCTGGGCCAAGTCTACGCGACGATGTTCCCGGACAAGGTCCGCCGGATGGTGCTCGACGGGGTCGTGGACAGCCGCCACTGGTGGTACCAGGGCAACCTCAACCAGGACGTGGCGTTCGAGAAGAACATCGGGGTGTTCTTCGACTGGGTCGCCAAGTACGACGCCGTCTACCACCTGGGCAACTCCGGCGACGCGGTGGAGAAGCGCTTCTACGACGAGCGGGAGAAGCTCCGCAAGGCCCCGGCCGGCGGGAAGATCGGCTCCTCGGAGTGGACCGACATCTTCCTGCGTGCCGGCTACAACGTCGGCGAGTGGCCGGCCACCGCCCAGGCCTTCGTCGCCGGGGCGATCAAGCAGGACTCCGCCGCGCTCATCGCCGCCTACGACTCCGCCGCTTCGCCGACCGACGACAACAACTACGCCGTCTACCTCGCCACCCAGTGCACGGACGCGCCGTTCCCGACGAGCTACTCGACCTGGAAGGCCGACAACACGCGCGTCGACAAGGTCGCGCCGTTCGAGACCTGGGGCAACGCCTGGTACAACGCGCCGTGCCTGTCCTGGCCGGTCGAGCCGGGTCCGGCACCGAAGGTCGACGGCAGCAAGGTCGACGGCGGACCGCTGCTGCTCTCCGAGACCAACGACGGCGCCACCCCCTACGCGGGCGCGCTGCACGCCCGGGAGCTGTTCCCGAACTCGCGTCTGATCGAGGGCGTCGGCGGGACGACGCACTCGGCGTCGCTGTCCGGGGTGGCCTGCACCGACGACAAGATCGCGGACTACCTGGCCACCGGGAAGCTCCCGGAACGGGCCGCCGGCAACCGTTCCGACGCCCAGTGCGAACCCCTGCAGCCCCCGGACCCGACGAAGCCGGCGGCACCCGCCGGGGGCTGACCCACGGCGGCACCCGTCGAAGGGCTGACCCGGCTGACCCGGTCGTGGGGGGGGGGGGGGGGGGGGGGCGGGGGGGGGG
>JAKDNL010000070.1 GCA_030451825.1 Pseudonocardia sp.
ACTAGGCCGCAGTCAACGCCCAGGGGCTGGCGGTGCGGTGCCGCCGTCGCTCGCGATCTCCGTAGTCACCTGTATGGACTCTCGGATCGACGTGTTCACACTTTTCGGCATGCACCTCGGCGAGGCCCACGTCCTGCGCAATGCCGGCGGCGTCGTCACCGACGACGTCATCCGCTCACTCACCATCAGCCAGCGCCAGCTTCACACGCGAGACATCCTCATCGTGCAGCACACCGGCTGTGGGCTCACCACTTTCACCGACGATGAGTTCACCGAGCAACTCGCCGCCGAGACCGGGATGCGGCCGGCCTGGCGTACCCACGCGATCGCCGACCCGGCGATCAGCGTGCGCCGCGACATCGCCCGGCTCCGCCACGACCCATTCCTGCGCTCCGACACACGAGTGCGCGGCTACATCCTCGACATCGGTTCCTTCACGCTCGAAGAGATCGAATAGGGCACGCCACCATGGTCAGAACCGGCGCAGTCGCAGGCTGTTGCCGACCACGAATACCGAGCTGAACGCCATCGCCGCGCCGGCGATCATGGGGTTGAGCAGGCCCAGCGCTGCCAGGGGCAGGGCGGCGACGTTGTAGGCGAAGGCCCAGAACAGGTTGACCTTGATAGTCGTCAGGGTTCGCCGGGAGAGCCGGATGGCGTCCGCGGCGGCGCGGAGGTCGCCGCGGACCAGGGTGATGTCGGCGGCTTCCATCGCCACGTCGGTGCCGGTGCCCATGGCGAGCCCGAGGTCGGCCTGGGCCAGTGCGGCGGCGTCGTTGACGCCGTCGCCGATCATGGCCACGACCCGTCCTCGTCGCTGTAGCTCCTCGATGGTGGCGAGCTTGTCGGCGGGCATGACCTCGGCGATCACCGTTTCCGGTCCGGGGTCGATTCCGACCTCGGCGGCGACGGACTCGGCCACGGCCCGGTTGTCCCCGGTGAGCAGGACCGGCGTCAGCCCGAGCTTGCGGAACTGCGCGATCGCCTCGGCCGAGGTGGTCTTGATGGTGTCGGAGACGACGAGCACGGCGCGGGCTTGTCCGTCCCAGGCGACGGCGACGGTGGTGCGTCCTTGACGCGACTCGCGCTCGGCGGCGTCGAGCAGGTCCCCGGTCAGCGGCTGGCTCCACTGCTCGAGCAGCGACGGCCGCCCCACCAGCACCGCGTGGCCGTCGACGATGCCCTGGACGCCGAGACCTTCGTGGTTGTGGAACTCCTCGACCCCGGGCAGCGATCCGAGTCTGTCCTGTGCGGCGCGGGCGACGGCCGCGGCGACGGGGTGTTCGGAGGCGTTCTCCAGGGCGCCGGCGAACCGCAGCGCGGTGTCGTCGTCGACGCCCTCGGCGAGGTGTACCGCGGCCAGCGACATCTGACCGGTGGTGACGGTGCCGGTCTTGTCCAGGACCACGGTGTCGACTCGTCGGGTCGATTCCAGCACCTCCGGGCCCTTGATCAGGATGCCGAGCTGGGCGCCACGCCCGGTCCCGACCAGCAGGGCCGTCGGTGTGGCCAGCCCCAGTGCGCAGGGGCAGGCGATGATCAGCACGGCGACCGCCGCGGTGAACGCCGCCGCGGCGCCGATGCCGGAGCCGAGCCAGAACCCGAGCGAGACCGCCGACAGCGCGATGACGATCGGGACGAAGACCCCGGAGATCCGGTCGGCCAGGCGTTGGACCTGCGCCTTGCCGTTCTGGGCGTCGGTGACCAGGCGTGCCATCTGGGCCAGCTGGGTGTCGGAGCCGACGCGGGTGGCGCGCACGACCAGTCGACCGCCGGCGTTGACGGTGGCGCCGACGACGGTGTCACCGGTTCCGACCTCGACCGGTACCGATTCTCCGGTGAGCATGGAGGCGTCGACCGCCGAGCTGCCCTCGACGACGACGCCGTCGGTGGCGATCTTCTCGCCGGGGCGGACGAGGAAGCGGTCGTCGATGGCGAGCGTGTCGGTGTGGATACGTTCCTCGACGTCGCGGCCGTTGTGCTCGTGCAGCACGGTGACGTCGTTGGCCCCGAGTTCGAGCAGTGCTCGCAGGGCCGCTCCGGCGCGGCGCTTGGAACGGGCCTCGAAGTAGCGCCCGGCCAACACGAACGTGATGACACCGGCCGCGACCTCGAGATAGATGTTCCCCGCTCCGTCGGTGGGGGAGATGGTGAGTTCGAACGGGTGGGTCATTCCCGGCACGCCGGCGGTGCCGAACAGCAGGGCGTAGAGCGACCAGGCCAGGGCCGCGGTGGTACCCAGGGTGATGAGGGTGTCCATGGTGGCGGCGCCGTGGCGCAGGTTCGTCCAGGTCGCCTTGTGGAACGGCCAGCCGGCCCAGACCACGACCGGTCCGGCCAACGCCAGGGAGATCCACTGCCAGTAGGTGAACTGCCACGCCGGCGCCATCGCCATGGCGATCACCGGGATCGACAGCACCGCGGCGCCGATCAGTCGTTGGCGCAGGGCGCGGAGGGCGTGTGGTTCGGCGCCGTCGTCCGGCTCGTCGCCCCGCTCTGACCCGCGACCATCGGCGGGAGTCGGCAGCGTGGCGGTGTAGCCGGCCGACTCGACGGCCGCCACGAGGTCGTCGGTCGCGATTGCGATGGGGGAGTGGACCTTGGCCTTCTCGGTCGCGTAGTTGACGGTGGCCGTAACGCCCTCGAGCTTGTTGAGCTTGCGTTCGACGCGGTGGGCGCAGGAGGCGCAGGTCATGCCTCCGATCGCGAGCTCGACCTCGCGGATGTCCGCGCTGGCCTGGGGCATCGTGGCGGTCATCGGTGGCCTCCTTGCTCGTCGTGGGTGTGGCCGGTTCCGGCCGGGGCGGGCGATGCCGCGACGGCGGCACCGGCCGTCGGCACGGTGAACAGGGCCGTGTGCACCGTCCCGGCGTGCTGGAAGTCCAGGAACAGCCGGTAGGTGTCCGCGGTGGGCACCTCGGTGTGGAAGCGGATCTGCGGACCGGGCGACGTGGCTCCGTCGCCGGGCGCGCCGTCCGGGTGCACGTGCAGGTAGGCCAGGTCGCCTGCGCGCAATGCGACCAGGTGCCCGTAGGCGCCCAGGTAGGGCTGCAGGTCGGTGACCGGTGTACCGCCGCGGGTCACGGTCAGGGTCAGTTCGGAGGATCGCCCGGGAACGAGCTCGCCGTCGACGCGCACCTGGTAGCCGCCGGGCACGGTGGAGGTGCGGCTCGGCTGTGGTGCGGCGGGGATGTACTGCCCGGCCGCCGAGAGGTCGACACCGAGAGTGGTGGGCGGGCCTGCGGTCGGGACGAAGTCGGCGAACGCGCGGTAGGAGCCGCCGGCGGGCAGGGTGACCGGGGTCCGCCATGTGCCATCCGGGGACATGCTGGGGTGCAGGTGCTGGTAGCCGGTGGTGTCGCGGCGCACCAGGATCAGGTGCATCGACTTGGTGTGCTCGACGTCGAAGGCGGTCACCGGTGCTCCGTTCGGGCCGGTGATCCGGAAGGCGAGTGTGGTGGGCGTTCCCGCGGTGAGCGTCGACGTGGTGGGCGTGAGGGTGTAGCCGCCCCTGCTCGACGCCAGCCCCGCGGGCTGGTCTGCGGACTCCGCGACGGCGCCGCTGTGGTTCTCCCCGTGCCCGGCGCCCTCAGCGCCGGCCATGTCCTGAGGCCCCGCGGTGGCGGCGGCGATCGTGGACGGGGGAGTGACAGCGGACCCGGTCACATACGCACCTGCGGTGAGCAGGGCGAGCGCCGCGCCGTAGGCGGAGAGTCTCGCGGCAGTGTTCATGGTCTGTCCTCGGTCGGGCCCGGCCATCCGGCCAGGCGCTGGGTCAGGGTGCGGAAACCTCGGTGAGGTGGGCATGCTTCGTAGAGCCCACGGCAGCGTGCCGCTGCTCGTGGTGCTGGATCGGGCCGGCTACGCGCCGCCGGCGTGCCGTGTCAGCCGGTCAGGACCGGACCAGCCGGGCGATCGCGGCGCTGGCCTCGGCGACCTTCTGGTCGGCCATCTCGCCGCCCTCGGCGACCGCATCGGTCACGCAGTGCTTGAGGTGCTCGTCGAGCAGCCCGAGAGCGACCGCCTCGAGTGCCTTGTTCACCGCCGAGACCTGGGTCAGCACGTCGATGCAGTACTTGTCCGACTCGATCATCTTCGTGATGCCCCGGACCTGTCCCTCGATCCTGCGCATGCGCTTGAGGTGCGAGTCCTTGTTGTCCGCGTAGCCGTTCATGAAAGTCCTCCTCGATCCACGCCGACTATACCCATAGGGGGTACCCGCATCAAGGAAGCTCGGTCACGGGTTCTCCCGGTCGAGCTCGGGGTGCTCGCGGTAGGCCTGCAGGAGCCGGCGCAGCTTGACGCCGAGGTGGAGTGCGAGCCGCAGGTGGCCGTCGCGCAGCGTCGTTCCGGACACGGACTCGATCCGGCCGAGCCGGTAGTAGAGCGTGGAGCGGTGCACGGCGAGTTCCGCGGCGGTCCGCGTGGCGTCACCACCGCAGTCGAGGTAGGCCTCCAGTGTCTCGGTCAGGGTGCCGGCCGGGTCCCGCTCGGCCAGGCGGCGCAGCGCACCCGGGCACATCTGCTCGTCGAGGGTGTGGCGGGGGAGCGCGAGCAACACGCCGTAGACGCCGAGCGAGTCCTCGTCGAGGACGGTGCCGAGGAAGGGCAGGAGGGCGGCGGCGTGCGCCGCGGTACGAGCGCCCGCGTAGGAACGGACGGCGGCATCGGTCCCGCTGAGCGACGGCCCGACACCGGCGACGACGCGTCGGCCGGCGGGCCCGGTACCGGTCACCGGCTCCGCGGCGACCGCTCGCGCGTTCGTCCCGGTCGCTGCGTCACCGAGCAGCAGGACCAGCGCCCCACGGCCGCGAACCGAGACCAGTGATTCCGCGGCGAACCGGTCGCGCACGGCTCGTTCGAGACCGGAGCGGAGGGTGGTCGCGGTCTCGTCCGGAGCGGCCGAGTCGGAACCGACGTCCTCCACGACCACGACCACGGCGACGGCCGCTGATGCCGCGTCGAGCTGCAGTTCGACGGGGAGCGCCGCCCGTGCGGCGGCGCGTCGTGCCTCCGACGTCGAGACCAGGTCACGTGCCAGCTCGTCGCGGCGGGCCTGGACCTGCTCGTGCAGGACGAGGCGCCGGTACATCAGTAACCCGATCTCGGCCGCGGCGGCGGCCGCGAGCTCGATCTCCCGGTCCTCGATCCCGTCGTCGATGAGGAAGAGGTGTCCGAAGAGGATTCCGTGCGCCCGGGCGGGGCAGCAGACGCGGCGCTTGAAGTCCAGGTCGGGGTTCTCGGAGACCCGCCCGGGTTCGGTCCAGTCGTAGATCGAGTGGGCCCGGAAGTGGGCCAGGACCCGGGGGTCCGAGACGCGTTGCAGGACGGCGTAGACCCGTAGGCGGTCCTCGTCGCCGAAGTGTCGGCTGACCGTGACGAGCCGCCCCCGGGTGTCGTCGACGGCCACGGAGCGGCCGAGCCGGGCCGCGAGGGCGTCGACGACCTGCTGCAGGCCGTCGGACGTGGCTCCGTCCGAGTAGCCACCCGCGGCCGCAGCGGGCGGGCGCGGCGTCACCACCGCCCGGCCGGGTGCCGAGGGCTCCGCCGTCGGGGCAGCGAAGGTCCTCCGGAGGAGGCGGACGTGACGGACATGGAGCGACTCCCGGGCACGACGGCTACCGGATGGTTGCGGCGGGCGGCTCAGGCATCGTATCGGCCGTCGGGCGACGGTGGGGCGGTCACGGAGCCACCGGAGCAGGCGTCGAGCCGGGCGAGCAGGTCCCGCCGGAGCCGGCGGAAACCTGCCCGGCACCTCCGACGAAGTCTCGGAGATGGCCCGCTCACATTCCGACACACTGTCGGAACAGCTGCGGTCTTCCGGTCCATAAAATGGGATCACATCACCACAGTCGGACGTGTGAGCGGCCCCGGACGCGGTGTGTCAACGGCCCACCGACCCGAACCGAGGAGCCATCATGAGAGATGCAGTGATCGTCGGGGCGGGTCTGGCCGGCCTGTCCGCCGCCTGGCGCCTGCGCCACTGGGACACCCTCGTCCTCGAGTCCGGGGATCGCGTCGGCGGTCGGATCAGGTCGGAGAAGCGAGGGCCGTACTTCCTGAACTGGGGCGGGCACGTCTTCGCCGGCGCCGACACCTCCACCGCATCGCTCCTCGCCGAGACCGGAGTGAGCTCGGTGCGGGTCCCGGGGTCGCTCAAGGGCGTTGCGATGAACGGGAAACTGCTGCTCAACGGGCGCATCGAGACCTATCCCGCGCGAATCCCGATGTCGACGGCCGCCCGCCTCGCGCTGGTGCGGACCGGAGCGAAGGTCGGCCTGGACGTGCTCCGATACGCCCGCGCGGTGGCGCTGCGGCCGGGGGAGACGAGCGGAGCACGCCAGCAGCGGATCTACGACTTCGAGAACGACCGCTCGTTCGCCGACTACGTCGGGGACCTCCCGGACGACACCGAGGCGTTGTTCCGGCCGACGGTCACGCGCTCGGCGGCCGACCCGCACGAGCTGTCCGCCGGAGCGGGGATCGGCTACTTCAGCCTGGTCTGGAACATCGGGCAGGGACTCGACCGCAGCATCGTCGGCGGCCCGTCCGTGCTCACCGAGAGCGTCGCGGCGTCGGTCCGCGACCGGATCCGGCTCGGTGCCTCGGTGCAGGAGATCGTCCATCGCCGTGGTTCGGTCGTGGTGCGCTACACCCAGGACGGTGCCGATCACGAGGTCGAGGCCCGCACCGTCGTCCTGGCCACCCCGGCCCCGGTCAGCCACCGGGTCGGCGTCGATCTGCCCGCCGACGTCCGCGAGGCGCTGTCGAAGATCGTCTACGGGCCGTACGTCAGCGCCGCGTTCCTGACGAACGAGACGGCTCGTCGGCCCTGGGACGACGCCTACGGGATCGCCACCCCGAAGCGCTCGTTCAACGTGGTGCTGAACATGGCCAACGTCGCCCGCGGTGCCGAGACCCACCGCCGCCCCGGTGGGAGCCTGATGACGTTCTCCCCGGCCGGGCTGGCGCGCACCCTGATCGACCGATCGGACGACGAGATCCTCGACGTCTACACGCGCGACCTCGACCGGGTCCTGCCCGGCTCGGCGGACGCGATCGCCGAGGCGCACGTGCAACGCTGGCACACCGGTGCCCCGTTCTGCTTCCCCGGCCGGGGACGGCTGCAGCCGGTGCTGACCCGCCCGGCGGAGCGCGTGTTCCTCGCCGGCGACTACCTCGGCACCCTCTACACCGAGACCGCCATCAGCTCCGGATTCACGGCCGCGTCGGACGCGGCCGGAGTGCTCGCCACCGAGCGGCAGATCCGCCCGCGCATACACGACGTCCCGGTCGCGCCGGGCGCGGCCACTTCCTGATCCCGATTCCGGTAGGAGACGACATGACCACGGAGCTGTCCGGCGTGCTGACCGCGCTCGCCACCCCCTTCACCGACGACGACCGGGTCGACGTCGAGCGGCTCAGATCCCTCGTCGACCGTTCCCTCGACGGCGGTGTCGACGGGCTGGTCGCCTGCGGCTCGACCGGCGAGTTCGCCGCCATGACCGCCGACGAGCGGCGCCTGGTCGTCGACACGGTCGTCGAGCACACGGCCGGCCGGGTGCCCGTCGTCGCGCAGACCGGCGCCACCACCACCGCGGAGGCGATCCGGCTCTCGAACGACGCCAAGGCCTCGGGCGCGGACGTCGCGATGCTCGTGACCCCTTACTACGAGCCGCTCTCGCCGGAGGAGACCGTCTCCTACCTGCGCGAGGTCTGTGGGGCGATCGACCTGCCCGTGATGCTCTACAACATCCCGCCCGCGACCGGGGTCAACCTCGATCCCGACACCGTCGCGATGCTGGCGCGGGAGCTCGACAACGTCCACTACGTGAAGGACTCCAGCGCGAACATGGAGCAGGCGCTGCAGCTGATCCACCATCACTCCGATGCCATCGCGACGTTCGTCGGCTGGGACAGCCTGATCTTCGCCTCGCTGGTCGAGGGCGCCGCCGGGGTTCTGGCCGGCGCGGCGAACGTGGTGCCCGGGGAGATCGTGGCGGTCCACCGTGCGATCCGCGACGGCGACGTCGCGACCGCGCTGGCCGAGTGGAACCGCGTCTACCCGGTGATCGACGCGATGATCTCGGTCCCGTTCATGCCGGCGATCAAGAGCGCCCTGGCCACGCTCGGGCATCCGATCGGCTCGCCGCGCAGGCCGACCCACGACCTGGCGCCGCAGCACGCGCAGCGACTCGAGCAGGTGCTCGCGAAGTTGTGACGACCAGCTGCCCGTCGCAATCCCGACGCTCAGCTCGGTGACCGTGGCACGGGACGGTCGGTGGCTCCGGAGTCGAGGGCGTCTTCGGCGACGGCGCGTTGCTCGTCGGTGAGCACCGCGCTCCCCTCCAAGACCGCGTCGCCGCACAGCTGGGCTCGCAGGGTGTCGTGGGCCCACCGTTCGTAAGCCTCGTTGGACCATGTCCGGTCGCGGACGAAAAGTTGGTACAGCTCGGGGCTGAGCAGGCCGAACAAGATGTCGGCGACGAACTCGGCGGTGAGTCCGGGCCGTGCTCCGGGTTTTCCGATCAACGACTGCGCCGCCGCGGCCTGAACGGTGTGGCGCGGGTCCACGTCGTAGGACCAGAGACCGGCGATCTCGGGATCAGCGGCTGACGCCGCGTTGAGGACCTGGAGGATCGGGGCCACCCGTTCCAGGACCCGGCAGGTACCCCGCACGTGCGCGCGGAGCATCGCCTCGGCTGTGTCGGCGGCCAGCGCGTCCCGGAACCACGGTCGGTCCATGGTGGCGACCGGCTCGGAGTCGCCGGCGATCGCCACATCGACGACCTCCTTGAGCAGGGCCCGCTTGGTGCCGAACGTGAAGTAGATCGTCTGGACGGCGACGCCCGCGCTGCTCGCGATCTCCGGCATCACCGTCACCCCGTAGCCCTGCTCCACGAACAGGGTGTGGGCCGCCTCCACGATGCGCCGGCGCGTCTGCAGCGCGCGCTCCGTTCGTTTGCTGGATCGCTTGACCTCGGGCACCGCCGTAGTCTATTTCTAGAGTCGCTCACTAGCGAGATACTCCAACGAAGAGGATTGGTCGCCATGACCGCCATCAGGTTCGCCCGGTTCCACGTCGAGCCCGCCGACGCCGACGAGATGATCAACAAGCGAGCGCTTCTCGTCGACGCGATCCGACACCGCTTCCCCGGGCTCACCCGCACCCACCTGACCCGCCTCGGCGAACGGACCTGGCTCGACATCTGGCGGTGGGAGTCGCACGCCGACCTGCAACGCGCGCTCGAGGCCGGACCCACCCTCGCCGAGGCTCCAGCCGTGTTCGCCCTCGCCCAGGAGCTCTCGACCGAAGACGCCGACCTCGTCGACGAGCGATGACCGCCCGCGCGTCCAGAGGAGACCACCGATGACGCTGATCGAGCCCGGCGAGCCGACGACGACCCGCGGCACCCCCACCGACCACGAGCTCGAGGTCACAGTCCGCCGCCAGCTCGAGGAGTTCTACCGGTCCGGACCGCCACCCTGGGACTGCGGCGTCACGCCGCCCGAGCTGGTGGACCTCGTGGAGGGAACCGCCGCGTTGCCACCCGGGCGCGCACTCGAACTCGGGTGCGGCACCGGTACCAACGCCGTGTACCTCGCTCGGCACGGCTGGGACGTCGTGGGCGTCGATCTGATCGACTGCGCGATCCGCCAGGCCCAGCACAAGGCCGAGGCGGTAGGCACACCGGTCCAGGTGCTGTGCGGCGACGCCACCCGGCTCGACGACGTCGACGTGACCGGTTCGTTCGACCTGTTCTTCGACCTGAGCTGCTACTGCGGTATTCCCGCCCACCGTCGCACCGCCTATGCCGACGGACTTACCCGTCGAGCTGCCCCCGGCGCGTGGCTGCTGATGTTCGGTTACGGCCCCGAGGCGTTCGACGACGACATCATCGGCGTCACCGCCGACGAGTTGCACACCCGGTTCACCGGCTGGAATCTGGCCGCGACCACGCCGGGAACCAACGCCGTCCCCACCTTCTGGTTCTTGCTGCAGCGAGGTGTCGAAACCACGGCAGCACATCGGCATGTCGTTGGCTATCCCTCCCCGCAGTAGCCGTCGCCGTCGCCGTCCCGCTCACCGGGGAGGCAGGGATGACCGGAGTTTCCGGAGTGCGGCCGAGTCCCGCCACTGTTGCTGTCGTCGTCATCGGCCGGCGACTGCGGGGCTGGAACGTAGGTGTCCGGTTGGCTCTGGCGCGCGAAATAGTTCTCGCATGCGAGGCCGTCGGTGTCGGGGTCGAGCTGATCGGGATCCCCAGGAAGCAGCGCGGCCTGCGCCTCGGCCCGCGAACTGAAGTCCGCGCAATCCCGATCGACGACCGGCTGAGCCGGAGCAGGCTGGACATAGCGGCCGGATCCTGGGGACACGAGACGACGGCAGGGCCGCGAGGGGACCCCTCGGGACGTCCGGCGGGTGCGGGCCGGGCGGTGCGAGCCGACCGGTGGGGCGGCGGCCAGCTCAGGACAGCCATCGCCGCGCTGCGCCGCGCGTGGTCATGTCGACGTGGCGAGGGCGGCGCGCTCCTGGCGCAGGCCGGTCGCCACCGCGGCGTGGGCCGCCGTCGCGAGCGCTTGTCCCACCGGTGAGCGGGTTCCCAGGTACCGGGTCGGCTCCTCGTCCCCGGTGGAGATGGGGCACAGAAGGGTCACGGTGTCGGTGCACGTGCCCGTCCCGGCGATTCCGGCCTCGAAGAATGCTTGAGTCTTGGCCTCGGTCACCGTGATCACGCCGTTGACCAGCGCATCCGGCGTCGCTGGACGGTCGAGCCATGCCACTGCGTTGACCGTTCCGGCTCGGGAGTGCTCGCTGACGTGAGCGTCGCGGACAGCCGGCCACGTTGCATGAGACCCGACCCCGGTCGTCACGCACATCGTCACCCCGGGCCGGGCGACGGTCACGGCAGCGTGGACATCGACCGCGGTGAGCAACCCGATCCCGGCCTCCGGAGCGAGTCCCAGCGTGGTGGCCAGCCGGGCGAGGTAGTCGGCCGGCAGGTCGTTGTCGAAGTCGTTCGGCACAGTCGCGTTCAGGACCCAACGGCTGGTTCCGATCCCGCCTCCGAGCACCCCGCTCGACAGGCACCGCCACGCGCGGTCACCCTCCCACCGCATGACGGGTCGGCCCCCGACGCTGTGCAGGGAGCTGGTCCAGCCACGAGGCCTCGGCGACGTGATCACCTGCTCGATCCTGCCAGGGCATGGCAGCCGGACAGTCCCCGGCGCGGAGGTCCGAGCGACTCCCGGCGGCGCGGCGCACTTGTGGTGCTGCGTGTCGCGGTGCCGCACGGAAGGGCCATGAGTGCGCACGGGCGGGGCGCAGTCAACATTTGCCCCCTCGCCGAACTGGGTCGTGGCGTATGGGAAAGTGCAGGCGATCAGACCGTCGCTGACATTCTGGAGCGTGTAGTGCTACAGCAGCCTTTGGCTGACCTAGAAATTACTCCTGGCTACGTCGTGGAGTGGGCTCTGGAACGCAGCGGAGATCAATCAGGGTCGGAACAGCTCACCTCCTACAATCAGCGTAAACACTACGAGGTGGCGGAGAGCGGGCCCCGCTCGGACCAATCAGTAGAGTCATGGATCGCGGTGACGTTCGAACTTCCGGGATCGCTGGACCGGGCCGCGTTCGCGGCGGCTCTGCGGGCTTTCGCGACGCGCCACGAGATTCTTCGATGCGATTTCGATCGCGCCGAAGCCGATGCTGATCTCACATGTGCAGTGATCGACGCTGACGATGTCATAACGACTCCCCGTGAGGTCGGCCTCATCGAGGACGCCGCGGCGCTGCGCGAGTACATATTCTCGTTCTTCTGCGCCCGGATCGACACGAAGAGCTGGCCCCTCATCGCTGTCGGCACCGTCGAGGGACCTCGTTCGACCACGGTCTTCGTCGCCTGCGATCACCTTGTCTCCGACGGTGGTTCGGTACCGATCGTGGCGCGCGATCTGTCGACCGCGTACGAAGCGGAGCTGCGCGGCGACGGTGTCGCCCTCCAGGAGGCCGGGAGCTACGTCGACTTCAGCGAACAGCAGCGACGGGTGTACGACACCGTCGCGGCCGACGATCCCCGGCTTGCGCGCTGGCGCACATTTATGAGCCGCAACGGTGGGTTCTTTCCGAGATTTCCGCTCGATCTCGGGATCGACGACGATCTGGTGATGTATCCGACAGTCAACCGGACCGACGAGCTCGCCGGCAAGGATGCAGCCGACAGGCTGGCGGCCTACTGTGCGGATCGAAAGGTCAGAATACCCGCAGCGCTCCTGGCCGCGACCGGGGTTGCCCTCCGGGAGCTCGGTGGGCCTGACAGCTACCGAACGCTGATGCCGGTAGGGGAACGAGGCCGCGACGAATTCGCGGATTCAATGGGATGGTTCGTCAATACCATGCCCATTGAATTCAGCGTGGCCGCCCACATCGACTTCGACGACATCGTGGTCCGCGCCAACGATGCGCTCACCGAGATGCTCGCCAGTGTCGACGTGCCGTTCGTGAAGGCCTGGTACGCCCTCGCGCCGGAGCTGGCCGAGCTGCCGGCATGGCCATATGCGGTGAACTTCTTCTCCTACATGGACTTCCGTAAGGCCGTGGGCGGAGACGACCCGATCGTCAGCCGAGCGCGCATGCACGTCTGGTCGTCCAGCAGCAACGGGATCTGCAACTGGTTCCATCGCAACGGGGACGGCTTGTTCGTCAACACGATTCGCGTGGACACGCAGCGGGCGCACGCCACCGAACGGGCGTTGATCGATCGTGTCACGAAGATTCTTGCGGGATTGATCGACGGCGCTCGTCCTTCGCCGGAGCCGATGCTCGTGAGCTGACCGCGAGTCGGCGCCCGCAGCCTGTACGGGCGCGTACGACTGCTGCGTATGGCATCTGGTGTCTGGTCCGAACGGCGCGAATCTGGTTCCCGTCGACGAGATACCGCAGATTTCACGGTTCGAGTCGGCCTGCCGGGCTACTCGAAGGCCATGATTGAGGAACCGACAGCAGTCGAACGCTCGTACACGTGCACGTGCTGCATGCAGCGCGGAGCACGCAGGATGATCTGTCTGGACGCCCAGGGCTCGGAGTGCGTGGCGATCTGCCCAGACTGTGACGCTCGGGCGTCGGATCTGAGCCCCGCTGATGTTCTGCGCGGCGTCCGCGACGTCTGACTTCCTGCCCTCCCCGGTACCCCGGTGAACCGGACAAAGTGGAATACGAGCGAGTGGCATCCCGGGAGGGGTCGTGACGTCGATCGAGCAGGTCGTCGGCCAGTTCCGGCAGACACCGCACGGGGCCGGGCATTCCGAGCGGACCCGCGACGAGCTTCGGGAGGCGCTCAAGCGGGTCGACCTCGTCGACGACGTGCAGGGGTGGTCGGTCGTCGAGATCGGCGACGACGAGGCGGTGCTGGTCGGGCCGGACGGCCACGAGATCGACACGTGGCGCGAGGGTTACCCCTACCCCGAACGGATGCCGCGCGCGGAGTACGACGCGCTGAAGCGGTCGCTACAGATCGAGCTGCTCAAGATGCAGTCCTGGGTCAAGGACGCCGGTCAGCGGGTTGTCGTGCTGTTCGAGGGTCGCGACGCCGCGGGCAAGGGCGGCACCATCCAGCGGTTCACCGAACACCTGAACCCGCGCGGCGCGCGCGTCGTCGCCAAGGACAAGCCGGGCGACCGCGAGCGCACCCAATGGTACTTCCAGCGCTACTTCAGCGAGCTGCCGTCCGCCGGCGAGATCGTGCTGTTCGACCGCTCCTGGTACAACCGTGCCGTCGTCGAGCCGGTCATGGGCTTCTGTACCGACTCGGAGTACGAGGAGTTCATGCTCCAGACCCCCTCCCTCGAACAGTCGCTCGTCGACGACGGCATCCACCTGGTCAAGCTGTGGTTCTCGGTGTCGCGCAAGGAGCAGCGGACCCGGTTCGCGATCCGGCTGCTGGATCCGCTGCGGCAGTGGAAGCTCAGTCCCGTCGACCTCGCCGCCCTCGACCTGTGGGACGAGATCACCCGGGCGAAGGAGGCGATGTTCGACCGCACCGACACCCCGGCGGCGCCGTGGACCGTTGTGAAGGGCAACGACAAGAAGCGAGGGCGTATCGAGGCGCTGCGCTGGGTGCTGTCCACGCTGGACTACCCGACGAAGGACGACGACGTGGTCGGCACTCCCGAGCCGCTGATCGTCGGACCGCCGGGTCAGGTCGACGAGGAGGGCGAGCGCTGACCCGCCGCACGGGAAGTCAGGTGCCCGGCCCTTCTGCGGCCGGCCCGGTACATCCGCGTCAGTAGCCCAGCCGAGCCTTGGTCGCTGGCAGGTCCTCCCCGTCGGGGACGTCCGCGCCGGCCGACCCGGTCGTCGCCGGAGCGCAGCGGGCGGCGCAGCGGGGCCACAACACCGTGACCGGCAGCTCGAGCTGCCTGGCCGCGATGACGACGTCCCCGGTGCTGCCGTGGCGGCGGGCGGGTTGCCCGTCCCAGACCGCGATCACCGTGTCGACGGCGGCGAGCAGCGCGGTGCTGGCGCTCATGTAGGCGACGCGGCAGGACTGTTCGAAATCCATCACGGTGACCCTGGCCGCGGCGGCGAGGAGCCGATCGAACTGGGCGGCGTTGTCGGGTTCGACCTTGCGGCTCCGGTAGTCGTGGGCCGGAAGGATCACCTCCAGCTGCCCGCCCAGCTCCAGGACGAGGGCCGCGAACAGCTGGTCCGCCCCGCGGGCCAGGCAGCTCACCCCGACCCACCACGTACCGTTGCGCGGCGTCAACCACTCCCGCAGAGCCGCCGAAACATGGGGCAGGCTGGAGACCGTCAGGTCGCTGTGGCCGGTGATCCCGATCCGGCGGGTCGGCGCATCCCTCTGGGACGACGTGGACATGGGGCGCCTACCTGTGTCGGTGGGCTGCGCGCCAAACCTGGGTCCGGGGTGGGACCGCCGCCCGCGGTCCTTAACGGCGGATCACGCTCCTCTGCTTCGGCGCCGGCCGCAACCGCAGAGCCGCAGGTGACACCGATTTCCGGCCGGCGGTAACGGGTCCCGGATCGACTTCGATCGACAGAGTGAGCGTGTGGCTCGCAGCCGCAGCGGGGGAGAGTCGTGATCGACAAGTTCAAGGGCGAGCTCGTCTACGTCGCGTGCGCCCTGGCCATCATCGCAGGACTGTGGCTCGCGTTGAGCTGGGCAACGAGCAGGGCTGCCGACTCACCGGCGGGGTCGGCCGGACCGACCCCGCACACCGACATCGCCAGCACCGCCCCCGTCTCCGGATCGCGACTGCCGGGGGTGTTCGGCCCGTCGAGCGTGCGGGGCGCTTCGCCCGTCCGGCAGGACCTTCCTCAGATTCCGAACGCCGAGCGGACGTTGGCCCCGGCCTGGTCGTAGGAGCTACGGGTGTGCTCGATCGCGCCCATCATCCACCAGAACCCGTGGATCATCGTGGGGTTGTGCTGGTGGTCGGCCGCGACCCCGGCTGCGGTGAGCGCCTTGGCGTAGGCGGTGCCCTCGTCCCGAAGCGGATCGAACCCGGCGGTGATGACCGTGGCCGGCGCCAGGCCGGACAGGTCGGCGGCCCGGAGCGGGGAGGCCATCGGGTCTTCGATGTCGGCGGGGGTGCGCAGGTAGTGGCCGTAGAACCAGTCCACCGCGCTCTTCGTGAGCAGGTAGCCCTCGCCGTTCTCGACACGGGAAGTGTACTCGCCGCCGGCGTCGACGGCGGGGTAGATCAGTAGCTGGTGGACGATCGCGGGGCCACCGCGCCGGACGGCCAGCTGCGCGACGACCGCGGCGAGGTTGCCACCCGCGCTGTCGCCGGCCACCGCGATGCGGGCTGGGTCGATGCCCAGGTCCGCGGCGTTGTCGGCGACCCAGACGGTCGCGGCGTAGCAGTCCTCGGGGGCGGCCGGGAACGTGTGCTCGGGTGCCTTGCGGTAGCCGACCGAGACCACCGTCGCCCCGAGCGTGTTGACCAGCGATCGGCACGGCTTGTCGGCCACCTCGATGTCACCGATCACCCAGCCGCCGCCGTGGAAGTAGATGAGCACGGGGTGCGGGCCCTCGCCGGCGGCGCGGTAGACCCGCAGCGGGATGTCGCCGGCGGGGCCGGGGGCGGTGAGGTCGGAGACGTCCGCGACGTCCTCCGGCTCGCCCTCCAGGCCGATGAACGCGAGTGCGGCCTCCCGGGCCTCGGCCACCTCCATCTCGGAGAAGTCCTTCATCCCCTGCGCCTCCAGGGCAGCCAGGAGCGTCTGTGCCTGCGCGTCGAGCGTCATTGCCCACCTCGTCGTCTCGGAACCGCGGCCGGCAACCGGCCCGGCGACGACATCACACCGCCGTGCCCTCGCCGTCAAGTCCGCGGGAGCGGCCAGGAGTTTCGGGCGCAGCCGTCGAGACCGAGGGTCTGCTGCTGCATCACCGGCGCCGGACGACCGCGACCGGGGCAGGGAACGTGACCGTGGCCCAGCCAGTGGCCGACCTCGTGGTTGACGACGTAGCGCCGGTAGGTGGTGAGGGCGGAGGCGTACTCCGGCGTGCCGTTGGCCCACCGCTCCGCGTTGATCACCGCACGGGGTCCGCTGCGGCAGGACAGGGCGGCCTTCGTCTCCAGCGGGACGCAGAAGCGGTCGGTGGTGGCCGGGGAGGCCAGCACGACCTGCAACGGCGCGTCGCCCGCCGTGCGGGCGAAGCCGACGGATCCGTCACCGCCCCAGCTGCGGGGGTCATTGAGCGTGGTCGTCACGAACGTCGCGAACACGGCCGGGTCCACGTGCACGCCCTGCTCGACCTCGACCCGCACCGGCACCGTCCGTGCGCGGTGGGGCGCGGGCGTCGAGCCCGGAACGACGACGAGCCGGCCGGTACCGGTGCGCGGGACCACCCGGTCCAGCAGGCCCGCGAGGCGGTCCGCCGAGACGGACGCGGACACGGTGGATGCCGGGGTCTGCGTGGGCCGGGCCGCGGACGTGGAGCCTTCAGGGGGTGCGGGGGATCCGGCCTCGGCCGTGCACGCGGCGAGCAGCGCGACGATCATCGTCCCGGCCGCGACGATGATCCCTGTCCGAGTCGCCCGCACCGGCCCAGGATGTCAGGACCGGCCGGGATGCGCGCTCCGGCGCGGCGCGCCCGTACGGGCACTGCGCCGGCCGGTCAGGTCGATCAGGCGATCTCCGGGTGGTTGTCCGGCCGGGCCGAGCGCGGGTCCAGCGGGTCGATCGTGGTGGGGTCGGCCAGCGACCTGTCGGACGCGCGGTTGATCGAGCGGACCCCGGCGTCGGCCAGGGTGACCAGCGGCACCGCGAGCAGCGCCCCCGGGATACCGGCGAGGATCAGCCCACCGGCGATCGGCAGCACGACGGCCAGCGGATGCAGCTTCACCGACCGTCCGAGCAGGAGCGGCTGCAGGATGTAGCCCTCGATGTTCTGCACGAGCACCAGCAGCCCCACCACCAGTAGCGCGTCCACCCATCCGCCGGTGACCAGCGCGATCAGTACGGCGACGATGCCGGTGACGACCGCCCCGAGGGTCGGGATGAACGCCCCGAAGAAGATCAGCGTGGCGAGCGGGACGGCCAGCGGGACCCCGATCAGCCACAGGCCCACGCCGGCGGTGAGCGCATCCACGCCGGCGACCACGACGATCGCCCGCGTGTAACCGACGAGCGAGGCGAACGCGCGCCGGCCCGCGATGTCGGAGCGGGTGCGCGCCGCGCGCGGGATCGCAGTGAGCAGCCACCGCCAGATCTTGCCGCCGTCATGGATGAAGAAGGCCAGCACGAACAGCGTCAGCAACGTCTCGGTCGCGATCTCGCCCGCGGTGCCGACGGCGCCGAGCGCGTTCGTGACCAGCTCGGTCTGATTGCGCTGCAACGTGCTCAGCGCACTCTGGGTGAGCGTGTCGACCTGCTGGTTGTCCACGTGCAGCGGGCCGGTGGACAGCCAGTCCTGCAGCGCGACGAAGCTCTGTCCCAACTGGGTGGACAGGCCTGGGAGCCCGGTCAGGAACGCCGCGACCACACCCCACAGGATCCCGCCGAACACGGCCAGCCCGCCGATCACCACGAGCCCGGTGGCGATCCCGCGCGGCATGTGCGGGATGCGCCCGACGAGCCGCGCCGCCGGGCCGAGCAGGGCGGCCAGGATCAGCGCGATCACGACCGGGATCACCAGCAGCGACAGCTCGGCGACGACCCAGAGCAGCACGGCCAAGGCGGCCGCCAGCAGCAGGCCGCGCCAGGCCAGCCCGGTGGCCAGAGCCAGCGCCGGCGGGATCTGGCGGGCCTGGGTGCCGTCCGGTGCGGTCGTCGGGAACGCACCGGCCTGGCCCGCGTCCACGTCCGCCGGTTCCCGGCACGGAGGAGGCACCGGTGCCGACGGTCGCGGCGAGGTGGTCATCCGGGAACGGTAGGACACCGGCGTGGGTGAGCGCAGAACAGTGGCGCACGTCCCGGTCCGGGGGACGCGCGGTCAGGACTTGACGGCCGCCTTCAACGCGGCGACCGCGTCGTCGATGATCACGGCGCCGGACGGCGTCGCCCCGAGCGTCCAGAGGAAGTCGTGCAGCATCCCGTCGTAGCGCTTGGCCGTGACGTCGACACCGGCCGCGGACATCCGGGCCGCGTAGGCCTCGCCCTCGTCCCGCAACGGGTCGTACTCCGCGGTGGCGACGAATGCCGGCGGCAGGCCGGCCAGGTCGGCGGTGCGGCCGGGGCAGAGGTAGCGGTCGCCCGCGGCGTCCTGAGCGCCCAGGTAATGCGCCCAGAACCACTCCATCGACCCGCGCTCGAGCAGGTAGCCCGACGCGTTCTCCGAGTACGACGGCGTCGAGAAGTCGAAGTCGGTGACCGGGAAGAGCAGGATCTGCGCGGCCAGGGCGGGCCCACCGCGGTCTCGTGCGGCCTGCGCCACGGAGGCGGCCAGGTGCCCGCCCGCGGAGTCGCCCGCCACGGCCAGACGCTCGGCGTCGGCACCGAGTGAGGCGGCGTTGTCCGCGGCCCAGACGGTCGCGGCGTAGGCGTCGTCGAAGGCGGCGGGGTGCACGTGCTCGGGGGCGAGGCGGTAGTCGACGGAGACGAACACGGCCCCGGAGGAGTTGGCCAGCGTCCGGACCGGCTTGTCCACGGTGTCCATGTCACCGATCACCCAGCCGCCGCCGTGGAAGTAGACGACGAGTGGCCTGGTACCGGCGACGTCGGGGGTGTAGATCCGGACCGGGATGTCGCCACCGGGCCCGGGGATGTTCCGGCTCTCCACGGAGATGGGCTCGGCCTCGCCCTGCAGCTCCAGGAACCCGGCCGCGGCGGCGCGCGCCTGCGGGACGGACATCTGGGGGAACGGCGGCATGCCGGCCTGCGCGAGCGCGTCGAGCAGTCCTTGGGCTTCGGGGTGCACGGGCAACGTTGCCTCCTGCGTACGGGGACGAGTCGAGGGTCGTGACGCCGGTCACGCCCTCGATGATCCTGCCACGCAGCCGGGTGATCGAGTGATCATGGATTCGACGTCACCCGGATGCCACCGCCCGCGGGGCCGGGGCCCCCCCCCCCCCCCGGGCCCCGCGCACCCCCCGGCCCTGTAACCCCCCATGTGCCC
>JAKDNL010000578.1 GCA_030451825.1 Pseudonocardia sp.
CCCCCCCGCGCCGGCGCCTCCCGCGGGGGGGGCCCCCCCCCCCCCCCCCCCGGGCCGCTAGGCGAGTTGGCGGTCGGTCGGGGCGATCGGGCGGGGCAGCACGTCCCGGCCGGTCAGGTAGGCGTCCACGCCGGCGGCGGCGGCGCGGCCCTCGGCGATGGCCCACACGATCAACGACTGCCCGCGGCCCATGTCGCCGGCCACGAACACGCCGTCGACGCTGGACATGTACTCGTCGTTCCGCGCGACGTTGCCGCGGTCGTCGAGCTCGACACCCAGGTCGTTGAGCAGCGCGCCCTTCTCCGGGCCGACGAAGCCCATCGCGAGCAGCACCAGCTGGGCCGGGAGTTCCTGCTCGGTGCCCTCGACCGGCTCGAACCCGGAGTCGCCGCGCTTGACCTCGACGACCTTCATCCCGGCGAGCTTGCCGTCGGCGTCGGCGACGAACTCGGTGGTGTTCACCGAGAACATCCGATCGCCGCCCTCCTCGTGCGCGGAGGAGACCCGGTAGACCATCGGGTAGGTCGGCCAGGGCATGTGATCGGTGCGGTGCTCCGGGGGCGTCGGCATGATCTCGAGCTGGGTCACCGACCGCGCACCCTGGCGGTGCGAGGTGCCCAGGCAGTCGGCGCCGGTGTCACCGCCGCCGATGATCACGACGTCCTTGCCCTGCGCCGTGATCTCCGGGGCCTCGATGTCGCCCTGCTGCACGTGGTTGGCCCAGGGCAGGAACTCCATCGCCTGGTAGACGCCCTCGGCGTCGCGGCCCTCGGCCGGGATGTCACGCCAGGCGGTCGCTCCGCCGGACAGGACGACGGCGTCGTAGTCCGAGCGCAGCTGCTCGACGGTGATGTCGGTACCGACGTCGGTCGAGGCCCGGAACAGGGTGCCCTCGGCGACCATCTGCTCCAGGCGCCGGTCGAGGCGCTTCTTCTCCATCTTGAACTCGGGGATGCCGTAGCGCATCAGCCCGCCGATGCGGTCCGCCCGCTCGAACACGACGACGTCGTGCCCGACCCGGGTCAGCTGCTGCGCCGCGGCCAGCCCGGCCGGCCCGGACCCGATCACGGCGACCTTCTTGCCGGTCTTCGTCCCGGCCGGCTGCGGGGCCACCCAGCCCTCGTCCCAGGCCCGGTCGATGATCTCGATCTCGACCTGCTTGATGGCAACCGGGTCGTCGTTGATCGCCAGCACGCACGCCGACTCGCACGGGGCCGGGCACAGCGTCCCGGTGAACTCCGGGAAGTTGTTCGTCGCGTGCAGGCGCTCGATGGCCTCGCGCCAGTCCTGGCGGTGGACCAGGTCGTTCCACTCCGGGATGAGGTTGCCCAGCGGACAGCCCTGGTGACAGAACGGGATACCGCAGTTCATGCAGCGCCCGGCCTGCTCCTCGAGCTTCTGCCGCGGGAAGTCCTCGTAGACCTCGCGCCAGTCCATCAGGCGCAGGTCCACCGGTCGCCGCGTCGGGTTCTCCCGCGGCGTGGTCATGAATCCTCTCGGGTCAGCCATGAGCCGCACCCCCATGACACAGCGCCTGGTTCACGTTGCGCTCCTTATCCATGAGCGGCCTCCATGATGGCCTGGTTCACGTCGCGCCCCTCACGCTCGGCCGCCTCCTGGGCCTGGAGCACGCGCTTGTAGTCCTTGGGCATGACCTTGCCGAACCGCTCCACAGCGGCGTCCCAGTCGGTGAGCAGCGCGTGCGCCACCGCCGAGCCGGTCTCGGTGTGGTGGCGTTCCACGGCGGACTGCAGGGCCGCACGGTCGGAGTCGTCGAGCGGGTCGAGGTCGACCATCTCCTGGTTGACCCGACCTTTGTCGAGGTCGAGCACGTACGCCACGCCGCCGGACATCCCCGCGGCGAAGTTGCGCCCGATCCGGCCCAGGACCACCACCTGGCCGCCGGTCATGTACTCGCAGCCGTGGTCGCCCACGCCCTCGACGACGGCCAGCGCGCCGGAGTTGCGGACGCAGAACCGCTCGCCGACGATGCCGCGCACGAACATCTCGCCGGACGTGGCGCCGTAGCCGATCACGTTGCCGGCGATGATGTTCTCCTCGGCCGTGAACGGCGCCGAGGGGTCCGGGCGCAGCGTCAGACGCCCGCCGGACAGGCCCTTGCCGAAGTAGTCGTTCGTGTCGCCGACCAGGCGCAGCGTGATGCCCTTGGGCACGAACGCGCCGAAACTCTGCCCGGCCGAGCCGGTGAGCGTGACGTCGATCGTGTCGTCGGGCAGTCCCTTGCCGCCGTGGGCCCTGGTCAGCTCGCTGCCGAGCATCGTGCCGACGGTCCGGTTCACGTTGCGTACCGGCAGGTCCAGGGTGACCCGGTCACCGGAACGCAGCGCGCCCTCGGCCAGCTGGATCATCGTGTTGTCCAGCGCCTTGTCCAGGCCGTGGTCCTGCTCGCGCACCCGGTAGCGCGGCACGTCCTCGGGGTAGTCGCCCACTCCGAAGATCGGCGAGAGGTCGAGCCCCATCGTCTTCCAGTGCTGGGCCGCGGCGCTGGTTTCCAGCACGTCGGCGTGCCCGATCGCCTCGGCGATGCTCCGGAAGCCCAGCTGTGCCAGGTACTCGCGCACCTCCTCGGCGACGAACCGCATGAAGTTGACGACGTACTCCGCCTTGCCGTCGAACTTGGCGCGCAGCTCCGGGTTCTGGGTCGCGACGCCCACCGGACAGGTGTCCAGGTGACAGACGCGCATCATGATGCAGCCCGAGACGACCAGCGGCGCGGTGGCGAAGCCGAACTCCTCGGCCCCGAGCAGCGCCGCGATGACGACGTCGCGGCCGGTCTTGAGCTGGCCGTCGGCCTGCACCGTGATCCGGTCGCGCAGGCCGTTGGCCAGCAGCGTCTGCTGGGTCTCGGCCAGGCCGAGCTCCCAGGGGCCGCCCGCGTGCTTGATCGAGCTCAGCGGTGAGGCGCCGGTGCCGCCGTCGTGGCCCGAGATGAGCACGACGTCGGAGTGCGCCTTGGACACGCCCGCCGCGACCGTCCCGACGCCGACCTGGCTGACCAGCTTCACGTGGATGCGGGCCCGCGGGTTGGCGTTCTTCAGGTCGTGGATGAGCTGCTTGATGTCCTCGATCGAGTAGATGTCGTGGTGCGGCGGCGGCGAGATCAGCCCGACACCCGGAGTGGAGTACCGGGTGGTCGCGATCCACGGGTAGACCTTGCCGCCGGGCAGCTGGCCGCCTTCACCGGGCTTGGCGCCCTGCGCGATCTTGATCTGGATGTCGTCCGCGTTCACCAGGTACTCGCTGGTGACGCCGAACCGCCCGGACGCGACCTGCTTGACCGCGCTGCGCCGGGAGTCGCCGTTCGGGTCGGTGGTGAACCGGTCCGGGTCCTCGCCGCCCTCACCGGTGTTCGACCGGCCGCCGAGGCGGTTCATCGCGATCGCGAGCGTCTCGTGCATCTCCTGGGAGATGGAGCCGTAGGAGATCGCCCCTGTCGCAAATCTCCGGACAATGGACTCGCACGACTCGACCTCGTCGATCGGAACGGGCTCGCGGACGCCGTCGGTGAACGCGAACAGCCCGCGCAGCGTCATCAGCCGCTGGGCCTGCTCGTCGACGGCCCGCGTGTACTCCTTGAACACCGAGTACTGCCCGGACCGGGTCGAGTGCTGCAGCTTGAACACCGTCTGCGGGTTGAACAGGTGCAGCTCACCCTCGCGACGCCACTGGTACTCCCCGCCCACGGCCAGCGCGCGGTGGCTGGCGCGGACGTCGTCGGACGGGAACGCCCTGCGGTGATGCGTGAGCACCTCCTCGGCGAGCACGTCGAAGCCGACGCCACCCAGGCGCGACGTGGTGCCGGCGAAGCAGGCGTCGACGACCTCGGTCCCGAGCCCGATCGCCTCGAAGATCTGCGCGCCGGTGTAGGACGCGACGGTCGAGACGCCCATCTTCGACATCGTCTTGCGCACGCCCTTGCCCAGTGCCTTGACCAGGTTCGTGGCCGCGGTCCTGGCATCGACGCCCGGGATGTCGCCGCGCTCGGCGAGGTCCTCCACCGTGGCCATGGCCAGGAACGGGTTCACCGCGGACGCGCCGTAGCCCAGCAGCAGCGCGATGTGGTGCACCTCGCGGGCGTC
>JAKDNL010000579.1 GCA_030451825.1 Pseudonocardia sp.
CCGTCCGGCAGCCCGGCTCCCGGCGGGCACTCCGGGGTGCGGACCGCCCCGTCCGGCGACCGCGCCCGCGAGATCGCCTACGCACCGGACATGGACGGTGCCGCGGACCCCGGTGAAATCGTCTGGACCTGGGTGCCGTTCGAGGAGGACGCCTCGCAGGGCAAGGACCGCCCGCTGCTGGTGGTCGGTCGCGCCGGCTCCGACCTGCTCGGGCTGATGCTCTCGAGCCAGGGCCACCGCGCCGACGACGCGAACTGGGTCGGGATCGGCACCGGGTCGTGGGACCGCGAGGGCCGGCCGTCCTACATCCGCCTGGACCGGGTGCTCGAGATCGAGGAGAACGGCATCCGGCGCGAGGGCGCGATCCTGGAGCGGGACACGTTCGATCGCGTCGCCGGCGAGCTGCGCGGACGCTACGGCTGGCGCTGAGCCGGTCCCGGCCGTGCCCTGGTATGGAGGCCGGTTCGTCAATCTGATAGGCGCGGGTTGGTTACCGCCGTCGCTCGCCGGCGTTGCCGTCACCACCGGTGTTCATCCGGACGTCTGTGCCCCGATCCGCAGGCGCCGGTTCGCCTGCTGCCCGCGGTCGCGCGCTGCGGGGTAGAGCCCTCGGCGTGATCGTCGAGGAAGGCGGCCTCGAGCTGGGGACCACGGCGATACTCGAGTAGATGGCGGACGCCCCAGCTCGTCCCGGAGCACCTGCTCGGAGCGCTGACTGAGGTCGGTGTCGGCGCGCATGCCGGCATCGAAGCGGAACGGGCGACGAACCAGCGGACGTTGCTCCGAGACGTCGCCTGGTGCCAAAATGGCACCATGAAGCGGATGAATCTGCGGGACGTGCCTGACGATGTCTACGCCGCGCTCGTTATGGCTGCCGAGGCGAACCGGCAGTCGCTGTCGGCGTTCGTCGTCGACCGGCTCACCGAGGCCGCCCAGGTGACCCGGCTGGACGACTACGTGGCCTCCTACCAGCCGCCACAGGGCAGCGGACTCACCCTGGACGACGCGACCGCCGCGGTGCGGGAGGTGCGGGAAGCGTCGTGAGCCTGGCCGTGATCGACGCTTCGGTACTGGCCGCCTTCTACGCCACCGACGACCACCGTCGCGATGCGGTCGCGGCACGCCTGATAACCGGCGACGCCCTGTTCGCTCCTGCCCACATCGATGCCGAGGTGGTCTCCGCGTTGCGCGGTATGGCCCGCCGCAGCCCCGTGCTGCACGCCGCCGTGCCCGCCGCGTTGCGGCATCTGGCGGGGTTCCCCATCCGGCGCATGCCGCTGGCTCCGCTGCTGCAGCGCATCTGGGAGCTCCAGGACAACATCACCCCCTACGACGCTGCCTACGTCGCGCTCGCCGAACGCCTCGACGGCCCCCTGGTCACCGCAGACGGCAAGCTCGCCGCCGCCACCGGAGCCCGCTGCACCTTCGACCTCATCACGTGATCAGTGCCCGTCAGCGATCGGTCAACGCCTGCAGTTGCGGGTCTTCCTGCTGGCGGGGCGCGGAGCCGGTCGTCCGGGTGCACGGGAGCAGGCGCTTCCTCGGTGAGCTCGATCTGCTCCGCAGCACCCCGGTCGTCGTGCAGGGCGTCGGTGAGTCCGTCCAGCGGGACCCGGCGGGTGATCAGGCGCTCGAGCCGGTCCCGGTCGGCCCTAGTTGGGGCTGTACTCGTCCGGGAACGTGCCGAGCGGTGCCGGGACGGCGTGCAACCGCTGCAGAAAGCCGGCCTCGCGGGCCAGCAGCATCCGGATCACGCGCAGCCGGTGCACCGGGCTGGTCTGCTCCAGCAGCGACTGCCGGTCGTCCATCGGGAGCAGGCAGTCCGCGGCCAGCAGGTGGGCGAGCTGGTCGGCCGGGGTGCTGTCCTTCGGCTCGGTCCAGTCGTCGGTGCGCCAGGCCGTGCCGCAGTAACGCCGGTGTGCCTCGCGGGCCGACGCGTCGAGCATCGCGATCAGCCGCTCGTCCGGCTCGTCCGCGGTGACGTCGGGCAGGAACTCCACCGACCCGGTCAGGTACGGCTTGGACTCCGCGTCGAGGTCGACCAGCCGGAAGCGGCGCGCGCCGCGGGTGACGACGTCGTAGCGCCCGTCCGGAAGCCGGCGGGCGTCGATCACCGCGGCGGTGCACCCGACGCGGTAGAGCCCGTCGAGGCCGTCGGTGTCGGGGGAGTGGCCCTCGCGGACCGCGACCACGCCGAACTCCTTGTCCGGTACCTCGCCGGTGATCAGGTCGACGGTCAGCTGCCGGTACCGCGGCTCGAAGATGTGCAGGGGTAGCGCGGCTCCCGGCATCAGTACGGTCCCCAGCGGGAACAACGGGATCGTCGCGGCCACGCAGCTCACGGTAGTACGGGCCGCGCCGCGACGCCCGGCGGTCGGAGCACGGCGAACGCGTCGGTCACCCGCAGCGTACGGTCGCTGAACCGGAACTGCGCCGCGGGACGGCCACCGGCCCGCCCCGGGGGCGCGACGGCCCCGGTCGGGGAGAGCAGGTCGCGGCGGGTCAGCACGCGCTGCAGGTTGGTCGCCGACACCGGGTGCCCCAGCGCCGTCGCGTAGAGCTCGCGCAGTGCCGAGATGGTGAACTCCGCCGGGGCGAGGGCGAACCCCAGGTTGGTGTAGGAGAGCTTGGCGCGCAGACGGTCCCGCGCCACGTCGACGATCCCGGCGTGGTCGAACGCGGTCTCCGGCAGATGATCGACGTCGTGCCAGGCGGTGTCGCGCGGCAGCGCCGGGTCGGCGTCCGAGGGCACCAGCCCCAGGAACGCGGTCGCGATCAGCCGTGCCCCGGTGCCGGTGCGCTGCGGGTCGGAGAACACCGAGAGCTGCTCGACGTGGGCGACCTCGCGGACGTCGACCTTCTCCGCGAGCTGGCGGCGCACCGACGTCTCGACGTCCTCGTCGTCGCGCAGGCGCCCGCCGGGCAGTGCCCACCGCCCGGCGTCCGGCTCCATCGCCCGCTGCCAGGCCAGCACGCGCAGGCGATCGTCGCGGATCTGCAGGACGGCCGCGAGCACCTCGTGCTCGGTGGGTCGGGCGGGCATGCGGCTCAGCGTATGACCGTATCCGGCGGAGCCACCCCGCGGCACGGTCGCGGGCGCCTGGCGACCGAGACCAGCCGCGCGCACCCGACCACGGTGGTCGCTGCGCAGAGCGCGACAAGGAAGATCATGAACGACGGGTACGTGTAGAGGGCCTGTGTCCCCATCACCGTGGCCAACCCCATCACCGTGGCCAACCCCACCACCGGAACCCCGCGGCCGGAGGGGCACGGTCTGATCGGTGTTCGCGAGCGGGTCACGGCACACGGCGGACAGCTCGGCGTCGGGAGCGAACCCGACGGACGCTTCGTCGTTCGCGTCACGCTTCCGCTCACTGCGGCGGCCCAGCAGTGACCGCCGGTATCCGTGTGCTGCTCGCCGACGACGACCACCACTACCGGGCCACGCTCCGCACCCTGGTCGACAGCACTCCCGCACTGTCCGTCGTCGCCGAAGCCGTCGACGGGCAGGACGCGGTCGACCGGACCATCGCCCACAGCCCGGACGTCGTGCTGATGGACGTCCGGATGCCGCGGATGGACGGACTCACCGCCGTCGAACGCCTCGGCGGGCAGGGCAACGGAGCAAGGATCATCGTCCTGACGACGTTCGATCTCGACGAGTACGTCTACCGTGTGCTCAGGGCAGGTGCGTCCGGCTTCCTCCTCAAGGACACGAGCCCGGCGCGTCTGCTCGACGGCATCACCGCGGCGGCCGCGGGCGATGCCCTCCTCGCACCGACCGTGACCCGTCGGCTCATCGACGAGTTCACGGGAGCCGGCCCCGGCCGTCCGGGCCGGCTCGACGGCGTCACTCCGCGTGAGTGTGAGGTGCTCGCCCTCATCACCCGCGGGCTCTCCAACCATGAGAGCGAGCACCACCTCCACCTGAGCAGGGGCACGGTCAAGACCCACATCGGCCGGTTGATGGCCAAGCTCCACGCGCGCGACCGAGCACAACTCGTCATCGCCGGGTACGAGTCAGGTCTCGCGGACACCCGGCGGTAGAGCCGGCCCGACCGCGCTGTCCGGCCGACGGCGCTGTCCGGCCGACGGCGC
>JAKDNL010000580.1 GCA_030451825.1 Pseudonocardia sp.
CATCCACCCGGCGTTCTACTCGGGAGGGCCCCCGCGCTGGGGACGGCGGGGGTCGGGCGGCGGTGTGGGGGAAGCCCCCCGCCGCCGGGCGCGCCGCGGAGGTGGGTTCTGACGAGGGGACGTGGTGGCACGTGAGCGGCTTCTCCCGATTGTTCCGTGCCCGGCAGCCGGCGTCCATCGAGGTCCGCTGGCAGAACGGGGAGCCCGTGGAGTTCCAGCGCCGGCCGCTGCGCCGTGGGGAGCGGTTCCTGGTCACCGGCGTCCGTGAGCAGTGGATCGAGGAGTCCCCGTGGCCGTTCCCGTCACCGATGCCGGTCGGTGGCGACCGGCTGAGCTGCTGGCGGGTCCTGGCCCGGTCGGTGGAGGAGCCGCGCGAGCCCGCCCGCGAGGTGGTCCTGCGGATGCGCGCCGGGCCCGGGGTCTGGGACCTGGTGCGGACGAGCGAGTGAACCCGGACGTGTGAGTGCAGGAGAAGGGACGCAGGGATGACCGTCACCACCGAACCGATGATCGAACCGAGGACCGGGCGGGCCGGCGTGCCGGGTGGCGTTCCGGCGCCGCGCCGCCCCGGACCGGCGCCCGTGTCCCGGGAGGCGCTGGCGCTGTTGCGCCAGGCCGCCGACTGCCTGGCCGAGGGACACCGCGAACCGGACCCGCTGCGCCGCTACCCTGCCGCCTACCTCGCCGCGCTGCGGGCCGGCGCGGCGGTGCTGGCCATGCGGGCCCGTCCGCGTCCGCGCCGGGGTGCCCCGCGCGACGTCTGGCAGCTGCTCGCCGAGGTGGCCCCGGAGCTGGGGGAGTGGTCGGCGTTCTTCGCGTCCTGCTCGCGCACCCGGGCCGCGGCCGAGGCCGGGATCAGCCGGTTGGTGGGGCAGCGGGACGCCGACGACCTGCTGCGCCAGGCCGAGCAGTTCGTCCGTCAGGTGGGGGAGCTGCTCCCGCCGCGCTGATGCTCAGGACGCGGTGCGGGCACGCCCGCTGCGCAGCACCCGGCCGAGCAGCGTGGTGAACACGGCCGAGACCTCCCGGGCACCGGGGGTGTCCCAGGACTGGATGGGCAGGCACGCACCCTGGGCCTGCTGCACGGCCGAACGGTCCGGCACCACGGTGTTGAACACCAGCGGGCCGAACAGCTCGCGCAGCTCGCCGATCCGGTAGTCGTGCTCGGAGTTGCGCGGCCGGACCCGGTTCACCAGCACGCCGAGCGGCTGCAGCCGGGCGTTGGAGCGCTCCCGCTCGGTCTGCACGGCGTCGAACGCGCGCTGCACGCCGGAGACGGAGAACATCGTCGGGTCGGCGACCAGGATCGCCCGGTCGGCCGCCGAGAGCGCGCTGCGGGTGAGCTGGCCCAGCGACGGCGGGCAGTCCACGATCACCAGGCGGTACTGCTCCGCACCGTCGGCCGCGTCCTCGTCCGGCTCGCCGCCGGGGTCCGTGGCCGCGCCGGGAACCAGCCGCTGCAGTGCCCGGTCCAACCGGTGCAGCTGTTTGATCCCGGGGTCCGGGTGGTTGTGCCGTTCGGTCTGCTCCGCGCCGACCAGCACGTCGAGGCCCTCGCCCCAGCCGGACGGGGCGATCGCGCGCCGCAGGACGGCCGGGCGCGGGTCGTCGAGTACGTCGGCGACGGTGGCCGTGGTGGGTTCGGGGTCCAGGGCGGTGGTGGCGTTGGCCTGCGGGTCGAGGTCGACGACCAGGGTGGACACGCCGTGCCGCTGCGCCGCACCGGCGAGGCCGAGCGCGACGGTGGTCTTCCCGACGCCGCCCTTGAGACTGAGAGTGGCGACGACCTGCACATCGATCAACCTACCGTGTGGTCCGACAGTGCCCTCGGGCCGGGCATCGCGGTAGAGCACTAGGCTGCCGGGTGTGTGTTCGGCGACGGGGGAGCAGGCCGGTGCGGTGCGCGGTGCGGCCGTGCACAGGGCGTTGGAGGCCGAGGTCGGCCGGGTGCGGGCGGAGGCGGGCGGGGCGTACCCGCGGGTCCTCGACGTCGGCGGCGGCAGCGGGACCTGGGCGGTGCCCCTGGCTGCGGCCGGGTGCACCGTGACGGTCGTCGACACCCGCCCGAACGCGCTGGCGACCCTGGCCCGGCGGGCCCGTGAGGCCGGGGCCACCGACCGGGTGACCCCGGTGCAGGGCGACGTCGACGTGCTGGCCGGCCTCGTCCCGGCCGGCGGCGCAGACCTGGTGCTCGGGCACGGGCTGCTCGAGGTGGTCGACGACCCGCGGGCCGTGCTGGCGGCGCTGGCCGAGGCCACGGCCCCCGGCGGCGCCGTGTCGGTTCTCACGGTCGGACGGCACGGGGCGTTCCTCAGCCGGGTGATGGCCGGACGGCTGGCCGAGGCCCGCAGGCTGCTGATCGATCCGAACGGGTGCTCCGGGCCCACCGACCCGCTCCGGCGCCGCTTCGACCCGACCACGCTCGGCGAGCTGGCCGGTGGCGTGGGCTCGTTGCGGGTCGAGCTCCTGCAGGGCGACGGGACGCTGGAGGGCTGGTTGACCAGCCCGTCCGGCGACGGCGAGCCGACCACCCGGGAGATCAACGAACTCGACGAGCTCGCCTCGGCCGTCCCGGCTCTCGGAGCCGTCGCCCCGCGGCTGCACCTGCTCGCCCGGCGGCACTGACCTCCGGGACCGTGACCACGACCAGTGGCCGACGACACGCCGCACCACGCCGTCCACTCGACGATCAGTCGAAGGTCTTACCCGGTCCGGGTAGTCGACCGGGGCAACTACTCGTACTCTGTGCTTAGACGTCCATCTGGGCGCTCGTCGTGTCGTTCCGGCACCATGGACAATGACTCGACAGACCGATTCGTGTGCCGGAGGTGAAGGCATGCCGCTCTCCGAGCACGAGCAGCGACTGCTCGAACAGATTGAGCGGGCTCTCTACGCCGAGGACCCCAAGTTCGCATCCTCGGTCAGTGGCGGGCGGAGTAAGCCCGCCCGCCGCCGACGCGTCCAGGGCGCGATCTTGTTCGTCCTCGGTCTGGTGCTGCTCGTCGTGGGTATCGCGGTCGATGTGTTGAAGTTCGGCGGTGTCCCGATACTCAGCGTCGTGGGATTCCTCGCGATGTTCGGCGGGGGACTCCTCGCCGTCACCTCGATCGGTGCGAGTGGGAAGAAGGACGGCAAGGACGAGAAGTCGGCCTCCTCGCCTGACGCCTCGCCCGACGGTGGAGGGTTCACCGGCCGGATGGAGGAGCGCTTCCGGCGTCGCTTCGAGCAGGAGTAGAGCGGGACGACCCCAGAACGAGGACCCAGAACGAGGACCCAGAACGAGGACCCAGAACGACGACGCCAGTACCTGGCCGAAGGGGCGGGACACCACACGGTGTCCCGCCCCTTCGTCGTGGATCAGGGCCGCTTGGATCAGGGCCGCTCGGATCAGGGCCGCTCGGATCAGGGCCGCTCGGATCAGAGAGAGCGCTCGGCCGGCTCGGTGTCCGGGCTCTGCCGGGGTGCCGGCAGGACGGAGGGGGGCAACAGCCGTGCCGTGAGCGGTGTCCCGGCGGCGGTGATGCCGGCGCTCACGTCGGCCACCAGCCGTTCCAGCATGCCGGGCTCCGGGAGCATCCCGCCGTACCAGGCTGCCTCGACGCGGTCGGAGAGCTCGTTCAGGCTGCGCCGGGTGGGGTCATCGAGGTCGTGTCCGTCACCGATGTGCTCGGCGGTGGTCCGGACGGTGTCACCGGGCCGGGGCGCGACGCCGTGGTCGCGGGACACGGCCAGCACCTCCGCCCACGCCGCCGCGGCCGCGCCCTCGCCACCGGCGCGGGCGAGGCCGGTGCGGCGCTGCTGCTGCCGGCGTCGAAGGAGCAACGGCAGCGCGCCGAGTACGGCCAGCGCCACCAGCACTGCGAGGACGGTCAGCACGGTCGGCAGGGCCGAACCGGAGCCGGTCGCGGCCGGGTCCTCGGCGCCGGGTGCCGGCTGCTCGGGTGCCGGTGCGGCCCCGGGGGGCGGCGGTGCCGGCTGCTGCGCGGCCGGAGGCGGCGGCACCGGCGGGGCCGTCCCCGGCCCGGGGGGGCGGGCCCCCCCCCCCCCCCCCGCCGGCCGCGCGCGGCGCGGCCGCCCCACCGGGGCGCCGCGCCGGC
>JAKDNL010000071.1 GCA_030451825.1 Pseudonocardia sp.
CGCCGTTCCCGCTACGCCCGCCGTTCCCGGTCAGCCGGCCGCCCCGGCGGCCCCGGCAGTTCCGGGACAGCCCGCGGTCCCGGGGCAGGTCGCAGCACCGGCGGTGCCGGGCGATGCCGCCGTGCCGGCCGCTCCCGCTCAGGTCGCGGCACCGGCCGCGCCCGCCGCTGCCGCCGCGCCGGACCAGGTGGCCGCGCTCACGGCACCGGCGGGGCTCCTGCAGCCCGCCATCGCCACGGTGTCCGGCACACCGGCCGCACCGGCACAGGCCTTCACCCTGCGCTGAACCCTGACGCCGGGCGGCGGCACCGCGGTCTCCCGCCCGAACGGCGCTCCCGCACGCACGTCGTGCCGGAGCGCCGTTCGTCGTGCAGGCCCGTCGTGCAGGCCGTCGTGCAGGCCCGTCGTGCACCGCCCGTCGTGCAAATCCCGTCGTGCAGGGGAACGGGCCTGCCCGTCCACCAGCGGAGTCGAGCGCCGGGCCCGCGGACCGGGACGCACCCGTCGTCATCCGAGGTCGGCGGCGCCCCAGCCCCGCTCCAGCGAGTCGAAGACCTCGCCCAGCAGGCCGTCGAGGCGGGTGTCGTCATCGGCGAGCCAGCGCTCGTACGCGGCGATGCACACCCCGAGGCACGCGTGTCCGACGCTCTGCGGGATCAGCCCACCGGGGGGCACGCCCAGCCGCATCGCGACGTAGTCGGCCACGACCTCACGCCACGTCGCGTAGCGCAGCGTGGAATGGGCCTGTAGTGCCGGGGTGTTCAGGATCAGCTGCAACCGGCGCCGGTGCCAGGGCTGCTCCGGCGCTTCGACGTGGTTGAAGTCCAGGACCGCGGAACGGATGCCGCGCAGGATCGGGATGTCCGGCGGCAGCGCGGCGAACGTGTCGCGCATCCGGAGCAACTGTTCGTCGAAGGCTCCCCACGCCACATCGTTCTTCGAGGCGTAGTAGCGGAAGAACGTGCGCCGGCCGATGCCAGCGGCGTGCGCGATGTCGTCGACGGTGGTGTGGTCGAACCCCTGCTCGCTGAACATCTCCAGCGCGATGTGCTCGATCTCGAAGCGCGACGTGACGGGGCGACGGCCGGCACGCCGGATCCCGGCGGCCTCGTCCTCGGTCGTCGCCGACATCCCCGCCGTCCTGCCGATCCCGCCCGCCCGTTCGGCGGCTGCGTCGAGCATCCCACGTCGACACATCGGGTGGTCGCGGACCACAGACAGCGGCGCCCACCAACCGTACGGTTGTCAGGGGGGGTCCCAACGGAGGGGCCCGCGAATCGGGAGGAGTCCGCGATGGGCCGGGTCGAGGGAAAGGTCGCCGTGATCACCGGGGCTGCGCGCAGCCAGGGGCGCAGCCATGCGCTGCGGCTGGCCGCCGAGGGTGCGGACATCATCGCGATCGATCTCTGCGCCCCGGTGCGCAGTGTCGGCATGTACCCGCCGTCCACCGAGGAGGACCTGGCCGAGACGGTCCGGCTGGTCGAGGAGCTGGACCGTCGTGTGGTCTCCCGGGTCGCCGACGTGCGCGACTCCACCGCGCTGCGCGCCGCCGTCGACGCGGGTGTCGCCGAGCTGGGACGGCTCGACATCGTCAGCGCGAACGCCGGCATCTTCGAGATCCACCCGGCGCTGGAGATCACCGACGACGACTGGCGCGAGATGATCGACACCAACCTGACCGGCGTCTGGAACACCTGCCGGGCGGCGTTGCCACACCTGATCGACGGCGGCCGCGGCGGTTCGATCGTGATCACCAGCTCCACCGCGGGGATCAAGGGAACGCCGAACACGGTGCACTACACGGCGGCCAAGCACGGCGTCGTGGGCGTCATGCGGACCCTCGCCAACGAGTTCGCGCAGCATTCGATCCGGGTGAACACCGTGCACCCGACCGGCGTGGACACGGTGATGATCCAGAACAAGAAGACCTGGGGACTGTTCCTGGGCGGCGAGGACGGGGCGACGCGTGAGGCCGCGGAGCCGGCGTTCGCCTCGAGCAACGCTCTGCCGGTGCCGTGGGTCGACCCGGTCGACATCTCGAACGCGATCCTGTGGCTGTCCTCGGACGAGGCCCGCTACGTGACCGGCGTAATGCTGCCGGTGGACGCCGGCTACACCATCAAGTAGCCCCGTGCCCGGCCGCAGCGACCGGGTGACCCTTCGAATTCTGTCGATTCCTCGCCACAGACCCTGCCGTTCTGTCGGTGGTCCACGGCACACTCTGCGTCGCACCCCCGACACGCGGCGGGTGCGACGTTTCCGAGGGGGAACCTCCATGAGCGCTCCTGCCACCAGCCCCACCCCCGGCGAGGTCGACGAGCGTCCGCTCGAGGCGCGGATCGAGGATCACCGCCGCGAGCTGACCGGCTACTGCTACCGGATGGTCGGCTCGGCGTTCGAGGCCGAGGACGCCGTGCAGGAGACGATGATCCGGGCCTGGCGGGGCCTGGCGAAGTTCGACGGGCGTTCGTCGCTGCGGTCCTGGCTCTACCGGATCGCCACCAACGTCTGCATCGACTCGCTCAACGGCCGCAAGCGCCGCGCGGTGCCGATGGACATCGGTGGCCCGGGAGCGCCGGTCGCCGAGTCGCTGCGTGAGCCGCTGCCCGACGCCGACTGGCTGGAGCCGATGCCCGACGCCCGGGTGTCCACCCCGTCCGGGGACCCGGCGGACAAGGCCGTGGCCAAGGAGACGATCCGGCTGGCGTTCATCGCCGCACTGCAGCACCTGCCGGCCCGCCAGCGCGCGGTGCTGATCCTGCGCGAGGTGCTGTGCTGGAAGGCCAGCGAGGTCGCCGAGCTGTTGGGCACATCGGTGGCGTCGGTGAACAGCGCCCTGCAGCGGGCGCGGGCCACGCTCAGCGAGAGCGGCATCAGCGAGGCCGCGCCGGGTGACACGCAGATGGACCAGGCGCACACCGAGCTGCTGCTCCGGTACATGGCCGCGTTCGAGGCGTTCGACATGGAGGCGCTCACGGCGCTGCTGCACGAGGACGTCGAGCAGAACATGCCGCCGCTGGAGCTGTGGTTCCGCGGCCGGGACGACGTGATCGCCTGGATGGACGGCGGTCCGGGTCGGTCCTGCCGCGGCTCGAAGGTCGCGCCGGTCGAGATCAACGGCACCGTGGGGTTCGCGCAGTGGAAGCCGTCCGGACCGAACGGCGAGTTCGAGGCCTGGGGCATCACGGCGCTGCGGATCTCCGACGAGAAGGTCACCGGCCTGAGCATCTTCCTCAACACCGAGCTGTTCGCGCTGTTCGGCCTGCCGCTGAAGCTGGCCGAGGACCCCCAGGTCCTGGAGCGCACCATCGGCTGACCTCCGACCCTCGACCCCCGGCCTGCTGCGACCGCCCCGGTTCCGGCCGGGCTTGATCAAGAAGGGAACGGAAGCGTCAGCGCGGGCGCAGCACGTAGGCGGTGTAGCCGTAGTCGGTGCGGCCCTCGCGCCGGACAGCGATCTCCCGGCCGACCTCGGCCAGCATCGCCGGGTCGGTGCCGGCGCGGGAGAGTTCGTCCAGGCGCGCGGCCAGCGGCCCGTAGTAGGCGTCCCAGTCGGAGTCGGGCAGCAGGTAGGTCGCGGCGACGATCCACCCGGCGCCGGATGCGGCGGCCACGTTCCCGGCGGTGTCGCGCATCGCCGGGTGGCTCTCGTCCCAGAACGCGCGGGCACCCGGTGCGGGGTCCGGTATCGTCCACTCGGCCTCGGTGAGCACGAGGACCCCGCCGGGCGCCAGTAGCCGTCGCCAGGACCGCAGCGCCGCGTCGAAGCCCATGATGTAGGCGGAGCCGTCGGCCCAGACCAGGTCGGCGCAGGCGTCGGGTAGCGGCAGGTCCTCCATCGAGGCATTGACCGTCCGGATCCGGTCGTCCAGGCCCGCCGCGTCCGCGGCGGCACGCAGCCGCTGCAGGAACGGCTCGTGCAGGTCGACGCCGACGACCTCGCCGCCGGTCGTCGCGGCCAGCGCCAGCGTGGCCGGGCCGGTCCCGCACCCGATGTCGACGATCCGGGGCGCGGCCGGTAGCGGTCCGGCCAACCTCAGCAGCAGCTCCGTCGTGGCGAGGGAACCGGGTGCCTCCCGGGGCAGGCCCTCGTGGGCGGCCCAGAACACGTCCTCGATCGTTGCGGTCACGGTCGTCGATCCTCGCAACCGCCGTGGCACGCGCGCACCGGGATTTCGCGTCCGCGGCACGTTCACCCCGGGTGAATCGGGTACGCCCCCGGCGAAACCGCAGCTCGGAGCCGGTTTCCGCCCCTACCGTCGGGTCCGCATCCGCACTGTGCAGGGAGCACCTGTGAAGAAGGGAACGTGCATGGACCGCGCGTCACGCAACGACATCCGGCCAATCACCACAGCGGGCACGCCGCTCGCCGAGTCGCTCTCCGAGCGCCTGCTCGGACAGCGGATCGTCGTCCTCGGCCAGGAGGTCGACGACGAGGTCTCCAACGTCGTGTGCTCGCAGCTCCTGCTGCTCTCCGCCGAGGATCCGCGCCGCGACATCCAGCTGTTCATCAACTCACCGGGCGGATCGATCAGTGCCGGGATGGCGATCTACGACACGATGCAGTGGATCGAACCGGATGTGGCCACCGTCGCCCACGGAACGGCAGCGTCGATGGGACAGTTCCTGCTCAGCGCCGGCGCCCCGGGAAAGCGCACGGCACTACCGCACTCGAAGATCGTGCTACACCAGCCGAGCGGCGGGCTGGGCGGCGACGCCACCGACATCCGGATCCGCTCCGAGCAGCTGACCCGGCAGAAGCGGGAGCTGGCCGAGCTGATCGCCGCGCACACCGGCCAGCCGGTGGAGCAGGTCGTCGCCGACTCCGAGCGGGACCGGTGGTTCACCCCGGCCGAGGCGATCGACTACGGCCTGATCGACCGGGTGGTCTCCCGCGCCGAGCGCTGACCCGGGATCAGCTGACGCGTGATCAGCGGTCGCCGGGCATCGGCTCGGGCGAGTCGGGCAGGGCCGGTGTCCGGCGCGGGGTGGGCCGGTGCCCGAGGAACGTCGGCCGGTTGGCGTGCCCGAGCAGCAGCGGGAGCAGCTCGTCCGCGCGCAGCGTGCCGTACCAGCCGGACGCCGCCGGCGCCTCGCCGAACGCGGTCACCGGGTCGGCGCGCACGGTCGGCCCGGCCACCACCAGCGGCGTCGGGTCGCCGGTGTGCAGCACGCCGCCGGTCGACGGGGTCGCGTGGTCCCCGGTGACGGCGACGACCGCACGCCCGGCGAGCGCGTCCAGCCCGTCCAGGCCGCGGTCCAGCGCGGCCAGGACGTCGCGCTTGGCGTAGGGGTCCTTGGTGTGCCCGGCCTCGTCGGTGGCCTTCGTGTGCACGTGCACGAACCCGGCGCCGGCGGCGATCAGCTCGTCGGCGACGGCGAGCCGGGTCCGGATGTCGGTGGCGAGGTCGGCGACGGGTGCCACGTGGCGCTGCGCCATCCCGAGCAGGCCCGCGATCCCCCGGTAGAGGCGCGTGCTCGTCCCCGCCGCGCCGGTGATCCCGACCTGCTCGGCGAACGTCGGCAGCGGCTCCCGCGACCCGGACCACTTGGTCGTGAGCACGTCCAGCGGCGGCCGCCCACGGTGGGCGCGGGCGGCGTTCACCGGGTGCGCGCGCAGCACGGACCGGGCCTCGCGGAGCAGCGCGGTGAGCAGGTCGGCGGTCGCCACGGTGTCCGATCCGGCGGGGTCGGGCAGCGCGAGGACGTCACCGCCCGGCTCGCACGCCCGCACCCGCAGCCACGGGTGACGGTCCTCGAAGAACGGGTCGGAGTCGGTGACCGCGCCGCTGCGGTGACCGTCGAGCACCAGCAGCGACTCCCCGCGCCCGCCGAACGGCAGCAGCCGGACGCCGTACCGCGCGCAGACCGCCTCCAGAGCCGTGAGCAGGTCGGACGCGTCCTCGCCGTCGTCCGCCCCGACCCGCCCACTGATCCACACCTGGCCTCGGTCCCCGGATCTCGACGTGCGCAGTGCCGCATGCGTCACCGCCGTCGAGCCCGGGACCTCGATTCCGGCACCGGCCGCCTCCAGCACCGCCCGGCCCGGGAACGGCACCGGCGCGAACCCGAACATCGCCCAGTGCGCGAGCTCGGACGCGGGCGCGGCGCCCCACCCGAACGGCACGTGCCACCCGGAGCAGCCGCGGGCGGCCAGCGCGTCGAGGTGCGGGATGTCCGCGGCCTCGGACGGCGTCGCGCCGCCCAGCTCGGGGATCGGGCGATCACCCAGGCCGTCGAGCACGATCAGCACGACCGGCAGCCGATCGTCGTCGAGGCGGGGTTGTCCCTCGCCGTAACCGGGCGGCCTCACCGGGCCGACCCGGTCAGCGCCGTGCGCTCGCCCATCGGGACACGGTCCAGCAGCTCGCGCAGCACCGGCACGATCGCGGCCGGCACCAGCGGTTCCCACCCGCCGGACGCGAGCGCCGCACGGATGTCGGTGGCATCGACCTTCGTCGCGGGGTCGCCGTCGAGCACCGCCAGCGGGTAGCCGGCCGCCCCCAGCCGGTCGGCCTTCTCCCGCTCCCAGTCCGAGTAGACCCGCACGAACTGCCGCGCCCGCAGCGGCACGTACTCCGCCCACACGCCGGGCCGGGTCAGGTCGAACGGGACGACCGTCGTCGCCTCCCCCAGCCCGGCCCCGCGCAACGCGGCGTCGAGCAGCCAGGCGCGTTCGAGGTAGCCGAACGGGTTCGCCGCCGCCGTGTGCCGGTGCGCCGAGGTCGGCTCGGTGTGCCGGGCGCCGGAGTCCGGGTTCGTCACCGCGACGACCACGTGCGCGCACTCCCGCAGCGCCAGCCCGATCAGCTCCAGATGCTGCTCGTGCACCGGCTGGAACCGGCCGGTCACGCAGCCCAGCCCGGCGGCGGGCGTCATCGCCGCAGCAACCCGCGCGCGATCGCGTTGCGCTGGATCTCCACCGTCCCGGCCGGGATCTTCAGGTTGCGCGCGACCCGGAACAGCTTCTCCTCCGGCGAGCCCTGCAGCAGCCCGGTGCCGCCGTGCACCTGCAGCGCGTTGTCCGCGACCCGGAAGAACGCCTCATCGTTGATCACCTTGATCAGGCTGATCAGCCGCGGGGCGTCGTGGTGCAGCGGGATGCCGTACGGGCCGAGCTCGTCCAGCTCGGCCTGCGCGAGCAACGACGCCGAGCGCGCCGAGTAGACGTCGGCGTCGATGTCGGCGAGCAGGTGCTGCACGGCCTGCAGGTCCGCGATCGGACGCCCGCCGGAGCGCCGGGTCCGGGCCCGGTCCAGGGCCCGGTCGAGCAGCCAGTAGCCCCAGCCGGCACACATCCCGCCCCGGCACAGCCGCCGCCAGTTGATCCACGACATGGCCAGGACGAACCCGTCGCCGACCTCGCGGACGACGTTCTCGGCCGGGACCCGGACGCCGTCGAAGTGCAGCTCGCCGGTGAGACCGTCGCCGAGCATCGTCGGGATGTCGCGGCCCCGGGTGACGCCGGGCGCGTCCGCGTCCACCAGGAACATCGACAGTGAGCGGGTTCCCGCGCCGGGCTCGGTGACGGCCACGACCTGCAGCACGTCGGCGAAGTGCGCGTTGGTGATCCAGGCCTTGTGCCCGTCGAGGATCCAGTCGGACCCGGCGCTGCGCGCGGACGTGGTCATCGCGAGCACGTCGGTGCCCACCGACACCTCGGTGTTCGCGAACGCGGCACTGATCTCCCCGGCCATCAGCGGCTCCAGGTAGCGCCCGCGAGCGACGTCCGAACAGTGCTCGATGGCCGGGTTCGCACCCTCGGTCCAGGCCAGCGCGGCCAGCCCCAGCCCGAGCCCGGCGTGGCGGTAGACGTACTCCTCGACGTGCTGCATCTCGACCCGGGAGAACCCGCCCCCGCCCAGATCGGCGCGCACATGCGGGTTGTAGAGCCCGGCGGCGGCGGAGCGGCGCTGCACCTCGCGGCGGGCCTCCCAGATCTCCGGATGCATCCGGCCGTACTCGTCGAGCGCCGGCGCCCAGACGGTGCCCAGCCCTCGACCCCCGAGATCCGCCTCCAGCGGCTCGACCTGCTCGGACAGGAACCGAGCGAACCGCGACGTGTAGTCGCGCACCCGCTCGCTCGGCCCGAGCGCCCACTCGCCTGCCATCGTCGACGTCCTTTCCCGCGGCTCCGCTGTCGATCTCACTCATCCTGCATCCTCGACCGCGTCGACGCCGCCGGCCACCCGGGCGTGGCCGCGGGGACAACAGCAGTAGTCAGCGCCACTATCGGATAGCTACAGTATCCGCATGCGCGTGTCCGAGCTGTCCCACACCTCCGGCGTCCCGATCGCCACGGTCAAGTACTACCTGCGGGAGGGGCTGCTGCCCCGCGGCGAGACGACCTCGCCGAACCAGGCCCGCTACGACGGGTCGCACCTGCAGCGGCTGCGGCTGATCCGCTCGCTGGTCGAGGTCGGGGGGCTGCCGATCGCCACCGTGCGCGAGGTGCTCGCCGCCGTGGACGACTCGGACACCTCCGTGCACGACATGCTCGGCAAGGCCGTCTACGCGATCACCCCGGACGCCGACGACGAGCAGGACGCCCACCACGACCGGGCGGTCGCCGAGATCGAGGCGATGCTGACCCGCAACGGCTGGCACGTCGGCGACGACGCCCCGGCCCGTCGCACCGCCGCCGCCGTCCTCGCCCGGATGCACCGGCTCGGGCAGGACCGCTTCACCGCGAACCTCGACGCCTACGCCCGCGCCGCCGAGCAGATCGCCGAAACCGACCTGGCCCCGATCGCCGCGCTGACCGACCGCGACGACCGGGCCGAGGCCGCACTCGTCGGCACGGTTCTCGGCGACGCACTGATCGCCGCTCTCCGCCGGATGGCCCAGGAGAGCTTCTCCGCCAAGCACTTCCCGCCGACCACGCACCGGGAGCACCGATGACCCCGGGTCACACCGGCCGGACCGGCGGCAGGTGCACGGTCGTGAGCACGGCCCGGTGATCCGCGCCGGGCAGGTCGTGCACCTCGAACCGGCCGGTCACCGTGGCCGTCGGGACCAGCACGTGGTCGATCTGGATCCCGAACCACCGCGGCGTGGCGGCCGGGTAGGTCGCGACCAGGCCCCGGCCGGTCCCGGCGGCGGCGCTGCGGCAGCCGCCGAGCGCGCCGCGCAGCCGGGAGTGGTCGAGCGTCGCGTTCAGGTCCCCGACCACGATCGGCGCGACCGGGGCCCGGGTCCAGCCGCGGATCGTGTCCATCTCCCGGCACCACGACGCGGCGAGGCGACGGCGCATCGGCGCGGAGGTGTGGACGGCGAACAGCCGCCGCTCGCCCAGGATCCCGCCGGTCACCTCGAGGTGGCGTAGCCGCATCGCGTGCCCGGCGACGACCAGGAGATCACCGGCCCGCTCGGAGGCCAGCACCGTCACGCCGAAGCGGTCCGGGGTCCCCGGCGGGACGGAGGACCAGGACCGGTACCCGGCCTCGCCGAGCAGCGGCACCAGCTTGTCCCGGTAGTCGGGGCCGGCCTCGGGCAGCACCACCAGATCGGGGCGCTCGCGCGCGATCAGCGCGGCCAGCGCGCCGGTGTCCCCGCGTCCGACCAGCACGTTCGCGGTCAGGATCGTCAGGGGTTCGCCCGCAGGCGCGGGGCCCGTTCGTCGCCGGAGCCGGCCGGCGACCGAGGCCAGACCCGCCAGGCCGACCGCACCCACCGCGGCCGCGGCGGGCCGGGTGGCGCGCGCGAGCCCCAGCAGCCCGGCACCCCCGAGCGCCAGGACCGAGGCGTGCGGCCGCCACGCCACCGCGTCGACGACCGGGACCCGGTGGTCGATCCGCAGCCGGTCCGGGAGCACGACCCCGGCGGCCGCGCCGCCCAGCAGCGCGGCCAGCGCGATCCGTCCGGGGTGGCGCCTGCGGGGAGCTCCGGGCCAGGGCATGGGGAGCGGGGTCCTTCCGTCGCCGGAGCCGGCTCATCGCGCCGCCGGCCTCTGATCGTCCAACGCGGGGCGCGACACGTCGGTTCCGGCCGACGACGCCTCGCCGCCCGCCACTGCGCTCCGGCGCCGCGAACGGACCCCTCGGGACCCCCAGGTGAGCGAGGGGACCCTTCGGGACACCCCGGACGCACGACACACGGGGGGCGCGTGCGCGAACGGACCCGACCCGTCGTCGTGCCCGATCTGTACGGTTCGGGCATGACGAGCCCCGTTCGGCCCACCCCGCGTCCGGCCCGTCCGGACGGGTGCTGACGATGCTGCGACGTCGTGGGCTGATGACGGTGGTCGCGCTCCTGGCCCTGGTCGGCCTCGTCGCCGCCCTGCTGACCTATCTGGTCCCCCTCGCCTTCGCCGGTGCCCCGGCAGCGGGGACCGGACACCGGCTCCAGGTGGTCGTCACCGGCTCCGCTACTGACGACGGCATCGTCGACCTCGACTGCGGCGGCAACGGCAACGACGACGGTGGCGGTGGCGGTGGCGGTGGCGGCGACCACCCGGCACCGGGTCCGGCCTGCGAGCGGCTCGAGGAGCTGGCCGCGACCGGTGACGGCGCGGCGTTCGAACCGGTCCCGTCGGATGCCCCGTGCACGATGCAGTACGGCGGGCCGGAGACCGCGACGATCGTCGGCACCTGGGACGGGCGACCGGTCGACGCGTCGTTCGCGCGCAGCGATGGCTGCGAGATCGCGCGGTGGGAGGCGTTGCGCCCGGTGCTGCCCGACGTCACGTCGTGATCGCAGGTGGTCCTGCGGGTCGCGGGGCCGCCTTCCGCGGGCCCTTTGCAATGCGCACGCCCACGCGTCCACCCCGGGACGACCGCCTGGACAGATCCTTCTGGACGGGTCCCGATGGACGTGCGTGGCCCGGTAGCGCCGGCGTGTGCATTGCAAAGCATGTCCGGCAGGACTGCTCCGGCCCGGACTGAGCCCAAGTCCTCGTCCCCGCTGCGCGAGCAGATCGGGGCGGATGCACCGGACCGGCTACAGGGCGGCTGAGCTGACGTTCCATCGAGTTGCCGCCGCAATGGAGATCGTGAACGACCGATGAGTCCGGACGTCGACCGGAGTCGGTACGTGCAACCAACCCGAGAGGAGCTCGCCGATGCGAGTCCTGGTCGTCAACCACATCACCCTCGACGGCGTGATGCAGGGTCCGGGCCGGACCGACGAGGACACCCGTGACGGCTTCCGGCTGGGCGGCTGGGCCGCGGAACGAAGCGACCCGGGCATGGGCCCCGCGATGGGCGAGCGAATGGGAGAGGAGTTCTCCTGGCTGTTCGGCCGGCGCAGCTACGAGGGCATGCTCTCGCACTGGAACGAGGTCGGCGGCCCGTTCAAGGACGGCCTGAACGGCACGACGAAGTACGTGGCGACATCGGACCACGCGGCCGAGCTGCCCTGGCCCAACTCCGTACGCCTGAGCGGCGACGTGCCCGCAGCGACGGCGGAGCTTCGCCGCCGGCCCGGCGGGAACCTGGTCATCATGGGCAGCGGTCAGCTCATCCGTTCCCTGCTCCCCCACGGCTTGGTGGACGAGATGTTCTTGATGATCCACCCGATCGTGCTCGGCTCGGGGCACCGCCTGTTCGGTACCCACGAGAACTCGACGCCGCTGACGCTGGTCGACAGCACCACCACGTCCACCGGAGTGATCATGGCGACCTACCGTGCCGGTGGCGACGGCTGAGTCCGCCCACCGCGGCGATCATCGACTCCCAGTCCGTGCGCGGTATCAGGTCGTGATCGATGAGCATCGCAGCTTCCGGGGCGGGCACCCCGTCTCGGGTAGCGTGTCAGACCATGGCGAGCCGGTCCACCAGCAGCTCCATCCTCAGCTCGGTGTCCTCCGGCGGCAGTCGTCCCTCCCGGTCAGGGTCGCCAGCCCGTGCAGGGACGCCCAGAACACTTCGGTGAACAGCCCCAGGTCGACGCCGTCCCCGGCGACCTCGCCCAAGCTCTCCAGCAGCGCGGCTAAAGGCGTCCTTGAGAGGTCCCGGGGTGTCCTCCTGCGCGAACGCCAGGCCGCCGTCGAGCTGGAACATGGCGTCGTAGACCGCCAGGTTACGCGCGGCGAAGTCGGGGTAGGCGCGTGCGAGGGCGACGGCGCCGATGATCTCCCGTGTGCCACGGAAGTGGCGGTAGAGGACGGGCTGGCTGTACTCGATGCGCTCGGCGAGCCGGGTGGCGGTCGCCGTTGTGGTCAGGCGTCGGTCACCCGGTCCCGGCGATGAACGCGCGGACGCGCTGGGTGAGAAGCTCGGCAGCTCGTTCGTAAGCGGGCAGGCTCCCGTCGGCGAAGAGGTGTTGCTCGCCGGGGTACAGGAACATCTCCGCGTCACTGGTTCCGTTCACGACATCGCGCGCTGCTTCGAGATCACCGCCCGAGACGAACAGTTCGTCGTTGTCCATAGCGTGGATCTGCAGTGGGATCCCCGCTGGCCAAGGTCGCCCGAACTCGGACGGCGGAAGGCAGGTATGACACAGGACGGCTCCCTGGCGCCGGGCCGCGTCTGGGCCAACATCTGCGCAGGCAAGACACCGAGCGAGAAGCCGATGTAGATGGTCTCGCTGGGCAGGTCAGCAGCTGCTGCGCGCCCGCGTTCGATGACGGATCCGAACCCGACCTGCTCGGCGTGGGCCACTCCCTCGGAGAACGAGTCAAACCTCGCTCCGTCGTACAGATCGGGCACCGCGACATCGTGTCCGTCGGCAGTGAGCTGATCAGCGAACGATCTGACGCCCGCGGTCAGCCCCTGCGCGTGGTGGAAGGCGGCGATGTGAGCCATCGAGCGACCGTAGCGGCTCCGCGGAGATCACCGCAGCGCTGCGCGTAGTGGCGCCTCGGAGCCGCGCCTCGATGATGGGTCCCACATTCGTCCGGAACGCTGCTGCTCGGCCTCGGGGTGCCCGATAGCGTCTCCGCTGGTGGTAGAGGTGGCCAGGGGCGGGGTCGAACCGCCGACCTTCCGCTTTTCAGGCGGACGCTCGTACCAACTGAGCTACCTGGCCCCGGCTCCCGGGTGAACCGGAATGACCAGAGAGTGGAGCGACCCAGACGGGACTCGAACCCGCGACCTTCGCCGTGACAGGGCGACGCGCTAACCAACTGCGCCACTGGGCCTTGCTGTGAAGCTGTTACTACCGTACCCCCAACGGGATTCGAACCCGCGCTGCCGCCTTGAAAGGGCGGAGTCCTAGGCCGCTAGACGATGGGGGCGTGGACCCCTGGAGGCGATCCCTGCCTCCAACGGCTGTCCGTTGGGAGCTAGCAAAGCATAGGACAGGCCGGTACGACGACCGCAGCCGCCCCCTCCTTCGCCTCATCGTGGCTGCTCAGACGACAGAAGGAGTCGATCTCAGCGGGAGACCGGCGGCGGCTGCTCCGGATTGGAGGAGATCAGCCCGAGCATGTCGAGCATCTCGCGGAGGTCCTCGGAGCTCTCGGCGTTCTTCGCCACGACGAGGCGGGCGTTGGCCACCTGCTCGTCGGAGACCCGGAACGCGTCGGCCGCGCTGCGCGGAGCCGGGATCGAGCCGGTCCCCTTGTCGTCCTCGACGTTTCGCCTCGTGCTGCTGATCCCACTCATGACGCCTCCCCGATAGGCCGCCTGGACGCACACCCGGCCACCGCCCGTGGCCGTGACCAAGACGTTACCTACCGTCGGGGTCGGACGCATGCCCCTTCCCGGGTGACGGGCCCCCGATTGCGATCACCGTCCGAACACCGGCGGCTCCGGCCGGGCCTACCCCCAAGGGGTATGGTCGTCGGCGTTCGTGGCTGCGCCCGAGGAGGAACGATGCCTGCTTACGCCGACCATCGCGACGAGCACCTGCGCAGGCTGCGTCGGATCGAAGGCCAGGTGCGCGGCCTGCAGCGGATGGTCGACGAGGACGTCTACTGCATCGACGTGCTCACCCAGGTCTCCGCGGCCACCCGCGCCCTGCAGTCGTTCGCCCTGGAAGTGCTCTCCGAGCACATGTCGGGCTGCGTCGCCGACGCCGCACGCGCCGGCACCGCCGAGGGCGAGGCGAAGGTCCAGGAGGCCACGGACGCGATCGCCCGGCTCGTCCGGTCCTGACCACCCCGCTCCCCCAGCCGACCCCAGGAGGAACCCGTGTCGATCGACACCACGCACCGCACCGACATCACCGTCACCGGCATGACCTGCGAGCACTGCGTCGCCTCGGTCACCGAGGAGATCAGCGAGATCGACGGCGTGCGCGACGTCGCGGTCGACCTGGCTTCGGGCGCGGTGACCGTCACCTCGGACCGCGAGCTCGACCACGCCGCGCTCACCGCCGCCGTCGACGAGGCGGGCTACGCGCTGGCCTGAGACCGCTCAGCGGCCCTCGGCGACGCCCGGGTTCGCCGCTCCCCCGGCCGGGCACGGGCTGCCGCTCAACGCCGGCACCGGGATCGCGTCGGCCAGCGCCCGGTAGCCGGCCGGGGAGGGGTGCAGGCCGTCGCCGGAGTCGAACGCCGGGCGCAGCCGCCGCGGGTCGGCGACGGCCGTCGCGACGTCCACGACGCCGTCGGCCTGCTCGGCTCCTCGGCGAACCGGGTGAGGCCCTCGATGATCTCCGGCGCGCTCGCGCCGGCCTCGATGTCGTTCGTGCCGGCCAGCAGCAGCACGTCGCGGGTCGCGGGCTCGCCGGCCACGTCGGTGTCGAAGCGGGTCAGTGGCGAGTCGCCGCCGTCGCTCGGGTCGTCGACGAGCAGCTGGTTGCGCGACAGCCCGGCGTTGAGCACGGTCCTGGCCGTCCGGGGTGCTGCCGACGCCGACGGCCGCGCCGCCCAGCACCCGCGTCCGCCCTCCGGACGTCCCGATCACCGCACCTCCCGATGACGGGGGCTCGACCTCGACATCGGCCCACGCCCCGCACCCGGGATGTCGATCTCGATCGTAGTCACGTTACGTCGACTGTCGGTTACTCTGCGACGATCGGCCCGCCGGGGGAGACGAGCAAGTTCGCGACCCTGCCCGTTCGCCGGGCTGCGCACCGTCGGGGCGAGCCCATAGTGTCGGCGGCCACGACACAGGGTCTCCGGCCACCGGGTCCGGGACGAGTCAGGGAGAGGACGCGACGTGGGTACGTACGAGGAGATATTCCGATCCAGCGTCGAGGACCGCGAGGGGTTCTGGCTGCGCGCGGCCGACTCGCTGGACTGGTACGTCGCGCCCACCCGGGCCCTGGACGAGTCGAGCCCGCCGTTCTACCGCTGGTTCCCCGACGGGGAGCTGAACATCGCGCACAACGCGCTGGACCGCCATGTCGACGCCGGGCGCGGCGAGCAGGCCGCGCTGGTCTACGACTCCCCCGTCACCGACACCAAGCGCACCTACACCTACTCCCAGCTGCGCGACGAGGTCGCCACGTTCGCCGGCGTGCTGCGCGACCTGGGCGTCACCTACGGCGACCGGGTCGTGCTCTACATGCCGATGGTCCCCGAGGCCGCGATCGCGATGCTGGCCTGCGCGCGCCTGGGCGCGATCCACTCGGTGGTGTTCGGCGGGTTCGCGGCCAAGGAGCTCGCCGTCCGGATCGACGACGCCACCCCGAAGGTGATGGTGTCCGCGTCCTGCGGCATCGAGGGCAAGCGGGTGATCGAGTACAAGCCGCTGCTGGACAAGGCGATCGAGCTGTCCGCGCACAAGCCCGAGCGCGGCGTCGTGCTGCAGCGCCCGCAGGCGCAGGCGTCGATGGGCGACTCCGACGTCGACTGGGCGGAGGCAATGAAGACCGCGACCCCGGCGGACCCGGTGCCGGTGAAGAGCACCGATCCGCTCTACATCCTCTACACCTCGGGCACGACCGGGAAACCGAAGGGCGTCGTGCGCGACACCGGCGGCTACGCCACGGCGCTGTACTGGTCGATGCCCAACATCTACGACGTCGGCCCGGGTGAGGCGATGTTCACCGCGTCCGACGTCGGCTGGGTCGTGGGGCACTCCTACATCGTGTACGCGCCACTGCTGGTCGGGGCCACGACCGTGCTCTACGAGGGCAAGCCGGTCGGCACGCCGGACGCCGGGCAGTTCTGGCGGGTGATCGCGGAGAACAACGTGAAGTCGATGTTCACCGCACCGACCGCGTTCCGGGCCATCAAGAAAGAGGACCCGGAGGGCGCCTTCACCAAGCAGTACGACCTGTCGAACATGAAGTACCTGTTCCTGGCCGGCGAGCGCCTGGACCCGGAGACCTACCGCTGGGCCTCGGCGTTGCTCGAGATCCCGGTGATCGACCACTGGTGGCAGACCGAGACCGGCTGGCCGATCGCCGCCGACCCGGCCGGGATCGAGCTGCTCGAGATCAAGCCCGGTTCGCCGACCCGCCCGATGCCGGGCTGGGACGTGCAGATCCTCGACGCCGAGGGCAAACCGGTCGAGGGGGACGCCGACGGGGCGATCGTGGTCAAGCTGCCGATGCCCCCGGGCTCGTTGCTCACGCTGTGGAACGACGACGAGCGGTTCGTCCAGTCCTACACGTCCGCGTTCGAGGGCTACTACCTCACCGGTGACGGCGGGCACCTGGACTCCGACGGCTACGTGTTCGTCATGGGCCGCACCGACGATGTGATCAACGTGGCCGGTCACCGGCTGTCCACCGGCGGCATGGAGGAGGTGCTGGCCGGGCACGCCGATGTCGCCGAGTGCGCGGTGATCGGGGTCGCCGACACCATGAAGGGCCAGATCCCGCGCGGGTTCGTCGTGCTCAAGGCCGGCGTGGACCCGGACGCCGAGGGCTACGAGGACCGGCTCCGCAACGAGCTGGTGGCGATGGTGCGCGACCAGATCGGCGCCGTCGCCTCGCTCAAGGACGTCGCGATCGTCCCGGCGCTGCCCAAGACGCGGTCGGGCAAGATCCTCCGTAAGACGATGCGGGGGATCGCCGACGGCAACGACGAGCCGGTTCCGTCCACGATCGACGACGCCTCGGTCCTGGACACCCTGCGCTCGGTCCTCCGCCGGGGGTGAAGGCCGGTCGCCATCCGGGAGGTACCGCTGTTCGGCCGCACCTATACGGCCGAACGACGTAATTTTCGTTCGTGGTCCGCGCTCTGGTAACGCATCGCCCCTGTGTCCGCGATGTCCGGTCGACGGCCGCCGCCGCTCCCCACGGCTCACCGCGCGGCCGTCGCCGCGACGGAGGACAGCCATGGACGGCACCCGAAGAGCACGTCTGATAGTCCTGAGCGTCACCCTGACGTTCGGGCTGGCCCTGTTCACCGCCGCGCTCCTGGCCACCGCTCAGCACGGCGACAGGCCCTCGGGCGGGGCCGGGCCGGTGGCCCGCACGCCGATCACGATCCTGACCGGCAGCCCGGTGACCGGTGCATCCTTGGTCGCCCCGCGCACCACGCCGCCACCCACCAACCCGGGCCCCGGCACCGGGGTCGCCCGGACGCTCGTCCCGTCCGCGGCAACGACCGTCGATCACCCCTGACCCGTTCGAGTCAGGCAAGCGTTACCGCAGTTCAGGGCACACTCAGTCCGGCGCAGGTCACCGATCCGGTGCACCATGACGGCATGAAGGTGAATGTGGATTTCGACCTCTGCGAGAGCAACGCCGTCTGCATGGGCGTCGCGCCCGAGGTGTTCGAGGTGCGTGACGACGACTATCTCTACATCCTCGACGAGAACCCGGGCGAGGAGCTTCGCCCGAAGGTCGAGGAGGCCGTCCGCGGCTGTCCCAAGGCCGCCATCTCCATCTCCGAGGACTGATCCTCCCCTTCGCGTCGGGGTGGGTGAGTTGCCCGGCGCCCGGTATTTCGTGAGGATCTCCTTCCGCACCGCACCGCCGCGAAGGAGTCGATGATGACCGACGTCTGGACCACGCCTCTGACCCCGCTGGCGTTCCTGGGGCGATCGGCCGACGTCTTCGGGGACAAGACCGCCATCGTCTACGGCGAACGCCGGCACACCTACCGCGAGTTCGCCGCCGAGGCCACCCGCGTCGCGCGCGCCCTGCAGGCCTCCGGCGTGCAGCCCGGCGACCGGGTCGCCTACCTCGTGCCGAACCTGCCCGAGATGCTCATCGCACACTACGCGGTGCCGCTGGCCGGCGCGGTGCTGGTCGCGATCAACACGCGACTGTCCGCCGAGGAGGTCCGCTACATCCTGGACCACTCCGGCGCGAAGGTGCTGGTCGTGGACGCGGTCCTGTACGAGACGGTGCGCCCGGTCGCCGGTGAGCTCAAGACCGTCGCCGAGGTCGTCACCGTGGTCGACCCGGTCGCGCCCGGGGACGGCACCGGTTCCGGCGTCTCCTACGCCGACCTCCTCGCCCGCGGCTCGGACGAGCCACTGCCCTGGGCCGTCGACGACGAGCGCGGCACCCTGTCGATCAACTACACGTCCGGGACCACCGGCAACCCCAAGGGCGTCGAGTACCACCACCGGGGCGCGTACCTCAACTCGTTCGGCGAGATCGTGCACTCCACGCACACCCCGGACTCGGTGTACCTGTGGACGCTGCCGATGTTCCACTGCAACGGGTGGTGCACCCCGTGGGCGGTGACCGCGATCGGCGGCACCCATGTCTGCCTGCGCGAGGTCCGCGGCGACGTCATGTGGAAACTGATCTCCGAGCACCGCGTCACCCACCTCAACGGCGCCCCGACCGTCGTCACGACGATCATGAACGCGGCCGAGGCCGTCACCCTGGACTACCAGCTGGTGATCACCACGGCGGGCGCGCCGCCGAGCCCGACCACGATCCTGCAGATGGAGCGGATGGGCTTCCGGATCGTGCACGTCTACGGCCTGACCGAGACCTACGGCCCGTACTCGGTGAACCAGTACCAGCACGCCTGGGACGACCTCGACGCCGAGCAGCGCGCCGCCCTGCAGGCCCGCCAGGGCGTCGGCATGATCTGCGCCGACCGCGTGCGCGTGGTCGACGAGCAGATGAACGACGTCGCCCGCGACGGCACCGCGATGGGCGAGATCGTGATGCGCGGCAACAACGTGATGAAGGGGTACTACCTGGACCCCGAGAAGACCGAGGAGGCGTTCGCCGGCGGTTGGTTCCACTCCGGCGACCTCGGCGTTGTCCACCCGGACGGCTACGTCGAGCTGCGCGACCGGGCCAAGGACGTGGTCATCTCCGGTGGCGAGAACATCTCCACGGTCGAGGTGGAGCAGGCCGTCGTGTCGCACTCCGCGGTGCTCGAGGCCGCGGTCGTCGGCGTGCCGGACGAGAAGTGGGGCGAGGTCCCGAAGGCGTTCGTCGTGCTCAAGCAGGGCGGTTCCGCGGAGCCGCAGGAGCTGATCGACCACGTGAAGGCGAAGATCGCCCGGTACAAGGCGCCGAAGACCGTCGAGATCGTCGACGAGCTGCCCAAGACCTCCACCGGCAAGGTGCAGAAGTTCGAGCTGCGCGAGAAGGAGTGGGGCGGGGAGA
>JAKDNL010000581.1 GCA_030451825.1 Pseudonocardia sp.
TAGCGCACTCGCTTTGGGAGCGAGGGGCCGTGGGTTCAAATCCCGCCACCCCGACTGACAGGGAGTCCTGCCTGGTCAGGACCCCTGGACGGGGTCCACGGTAGCACCGGGACGCCCTGCGGGGCGTCGTTTGCCCCCTCGCTTTTACGCGTTCTCGGCCCAGCGACGGGAGAGCACCGTCGCCGGACCGGTCGGCTGGTCGTCGGGCTCGGCGGTCCACAGCGCCTCCGGGTCGGGGCGCTGGCCGCCGTGGAGCGCGCCGTGGACGAGCTCGACGCCGGCGCGGTGGCGCCCCGGGACCGGAGGCTGCTGGCCGCGCTCGGCCCGCGCAAGCTCGACCTGGCCCGCACCCGATTCGGAGGCGCCGTCACGCTCCTGGTGGACCCGGAGCACACCGCGTGGACCCGCACGCGGCTCGGCCCGGCGTCGACCCTCGTCGTCAGCCAGATGCTCGTGCTCGACGAGGACCCGCACGCAGCCCGCGCGGCGGCGCGCGCGCCGCTGGGCTTCCTGTCCACGGTGGGCGGCTACGCGTCGGCGTTCTCACGCATGGGCTTCGATGAGCGCGAGATCCGCGAGCTGAGCGACCGGCTCGTCGATGCGACGTTCGCCTGGGGCGGGGTCGACGCCGTCACGGCCCGGCTGCGCGAGCAGGTGGCGGCGGGCGCCGACCACGTGGTGGTGTCCCCCGTCCCCAGCGCCGGCGGGCCGGGAGAGCTCGAGGTCGCGGCGCGGCTGGCGCCCGCCGTCCGCGCTCCCGACCCGGCGTGAGCCGAGACCCGTCCCGACGTGGTGACGAGGCGCCCACAGCGAGAGGTCACCGGTGTCAGGCCGGCACCCGGACCTCGGCGAGGATCTCCGGGCCGCGGGCAGATCGATCGGCTTGGAGCGACCGGCGAATGATGCACTGGTGGTGAGCCGGTGACCGGTCTGCACACCTCGGTCGACCTTGCCGACGGTTGCGAACAGGGGCAGGCCTCCGCGTGGCAGCTGGCGCGACGAACGGCTCGCTCGTGGCTGCGCGGTATTACCCGTACGACCCCGCCATCGGCGCTTTCCAAGGTCAACGTGACACCAGTGCTGCCCCAGCCCTGCCCGACGGCGCTGGTGTCACGTTGACCATGATAAGGAGCACGTGATGTCCCCGATCGGTGTCTCAGTTGCCTGCTGAAATCGTCGCCCACGAACGGGTCCGGCTCGGGAAAACCGTGTGCCGACCGGCCGCAGGAGCTGCTGAGATGGCGTCATGACCACGCCGAACGTCCACACCGTCCCCGCCGACGGACCGCCCGTCGCGGGCGAGCAGGACGCGCTCGACCTGCTCGGCGACGCGTTCGGCGTCGGAGCGGACGTGGTGGTCGTGCCGGTCGAGCGTCTCTCGCCGGAGTTCTTTCGCCTGCGCACCGGTGTGGCCGGTGCGGTGGTGCAGAAGTTCGTGAACTATCGGGTGCGGCTGGTCGTCCTCGGTGACGTCTCCGGCCACGTCGACGCGGGCGGCCCGACCGCCGACTGGATCCGGGAGACCGGGCGAGGACGCGACGTGTGGTTCGTGGCCGACGAGACGGAGCTGGAGCGGCGCCTCGCCGCGGTCGACTGACCGGCGTCTCGCACGCAGCTGCCGCCGCCGAGCGGTACGCGGCGCGCTGCCGACTCCGAGGCTCGCTCAGCCGAGCCGCTCATGCAGCCGCACGACGACGGTGTCCCCCGCGTTCTTGCCCAGCATGCGGCGCAGGTCGGCGCGGACCGGCAGCTTGTGGGTGCCGTCGCCGAGGGCCATGAACGAGCTGCGGAACGGGTGGCCGTCGACCGTGCCGCGCACCTTCACGAGGCCGCGGGTACCGAAGTAGACCGCGGAGCCGGGCATCCGGACGTAGGTCCAGCCGCCCTTGTTCGGGCTCTGCAGCAGGACGGCGGTGAACTCGGCGTCCAGGACGGTGGGGGCGAGCGTGGTCATGACGATGGTCCTTCCGGCGAGAGGATCGGTGACTCAGGAGTCCTGGACGATCTCCAGGCCGTTGCCGTCGGGGTCGCGGAAGGCGAACATCGGCGGGACGCCGGGCCAGCTCAGGAGCTCGCCGACGTCGACGCCAGCGCTGCGCAGGTCGGTGTGCAGGGCGGCCGCGTCGGCGGTGGTGAACCGGATGCCGCTCTCCCCGCAGGCCGGGAGACCGTCGCGGGCCTGCACCAGGGCGACGGTCACCGGCACGCCCGGCGGCGCGACCTCGATCCACCGCGAACCCAGCTGCGGGACCGGCGCGTCTATCCGCGTCTCGAACCCGAGCGTGCCGGTGTAGAAGGCGAGCGCCTTGTCCTGGTCGGTCACCGGGACGCCGATCGTGTGGATACCGCGGATACGTCCGACGGGCTGCTCGCTCATGGTGGCTCCTGTTCGACGAGGTCTCAAGGGTGCAGACCGTGGCCGTGTCCGGATGTCATCGGTCGGGTCCCGCAATCGTGACGACGTCCCGGGCGCAGCGCTGGCCCGGTGGGGCCCGGACGGGCACGCGGGGCCCGGAGGGTGATCGCTACGGTGCCTGCGGCGACAGGGAGGTCCCATGACCGGTACATCGACCAGCGTCGTGATCGTCGGCGCGGGGTTCGGCGGCATCGCGGCCGCGATCGAGCTGCGCAACAACGGCGTCGACGACGTGACGATCGTCGACGCCGCGCCCGGGATCGGCGGCACGTGGTTGCACAACACCTACCCGGGAGCCGCCTGCGACGTGCCGAGCCACATGTACTCGTTCTCGTTCGCCCAACGGCGGGACTGGACCCGGCTGTGCTCGCCGCAGTCGGAGATCCTCGAGTACCTGCGCGGGGTCGCGCGGGAGTACGGCGTCGCCGACCTGGTCGTGCCGGACACCCGGATCACCTCCTGCGTCCGCGAGTCCCCCACCGGCACGTGGACCCTCACCGCCGAGGACGGCCGCACGTACACCGCGGACGTCGTCGTGATCGCGACCGGTCAGCTCAACCGGCCGGTCGTCCCGGAGATCCCGGGCCGGGCGTCCTTCGCCGGGCACGAGTTCCACTCCGCGCGCTGGGACCACGACCACGACCTGCACGGGCGCCGCGTCGCCGTCGTCGGGACCGGTGCGAGCGCGGTCCAGTTCGTGCCGGAGATCGCCCCGCGGGTGCAGCACCTGGCCCTGTTCCAGCGCAGCGGCAACTGGTTCATGCCGCGCCGCAACCGCTGCTACCCGACAGCGGTGAAGGCGGCGATCCGCTTCGTGCCGGGGCTGCAGCGGTTCCGGCGCCGGTTCCTGACCGAGTACCTCGAGTCGCTGACGCTGATGATCCGCCACCCCGGCACCGTCGGGCGGGTCGGACGGCTGCTGTCCTCGACGTTCATGCGCTGGCAGCTGCGCGACCCGGAGGTCCGGCGCAAGGCCTGGCCGGACTACACGTTCGGCTGCAAGCGGATCCTGTTCAGCTCCTGGTACCTGCCCGCGCTGCAGCGCGAGAACGTGGAGCTGACCACCGAGAAGATCACCGAGATCGTGCCGGAGGGTGTCCGGACCGCGGACGGCCGCACGCACGAGGTGGACACGATCATCTGGGGCACCGGGTTCGCGGCCACCGACTTCATGTTCCCGATGGACGTCACCGGCCCCGGCGGAAGGTCGCTGGCCGACGAGTGGTCCGAGGGACCGCACGCGCACCTGGGCATGACCGTCCCGGGCTTCCCGTCGCTGTTCGTGCTCTACGGCCCGAACACCAACACCTCCGGCGGGTCGATCATCCTCTACCTGGAGGCGCAGTCGCGGTACGTGCGGATGGCGTTGCAGGAGATGGCCCGCCGCGACGCGGCCGGGATCGAGGTCCGCAAGGACGTCGAGGCCGCGTCCGACCGTGAGCTGCAGGACCGCTTCGCCGGCACCGCCTGGACCCACTGCGACTCCTGGTACCGCGACGAGAACGGCCGGATCGTCACGAACTGGCCGGGCTACATGCGCGAGTACCTGGCCAGCACCACCGACGTCGACACCGGCGAGTACGTCTTCCACCGCTGACTCCCCCCGTGCGCGGGGTGAAGGGGGCGGGGCGCGCAAAAACCCCCCCACCCCAAATAATTGAAGGGCGTGCACCAAACCA
>JAKDNL010000582.1 GCA_030451825.1 Pseudonocardia sp.
CCCGCGGCGTGACGCCCACCCCCTACGGAGACTCCTTCATCAGCCATGCCCGCAGCATCCTGGCCCAGGTGCACCAAGCCGGGCAGGAGATCGACGACCTCGCCACCGGCGATGCCGGGACGGCGACCGTGGGAACCCACCTCGCCGGGTCGAACCTCCTGCTCCCCAGGGCCATCGCCGCCGTCAAGCAGGCGCATCCCACGCTCACGGTGGTGGTCCGGGAGGGCACGCCCGACACGTTGCAGACCGAGCTGCTCACCGGCGACATCGACCTGACCGTGGGACGGCTGTACCCGGCACCACCACCACACCTCGTCCAGGAGCGGCTCTACCGCGAGCCGATCCGGCTGGTCGCCCGCCGCGACCACCCCGTCCACGCCGAGAGCAGGGCGCCGGCCCTCAAGGAGCTGAGCCGCTATCCGTGGGTGTTCCCGATCGCGCAGACCGCGCTGCGCGCCGAACTCGAGAAGGCGTTCAGCCAGGCTGGAGCACCGATCCCGGACAACAGGATCGAGTGCACCTCCATGCTCACCCTGCGCCAGCTGCTGGTCACAACCGACGTCATCGCCGCCCTGCCGATGCTCATCGCCACCCAGGACGACAAGCTCGCCTTCCTGAGCACGCGCCTGGGGTCGATCCGCCGTGCGGTCGGCGTGACCCGATCGGCAGACCGCGACCTCTCCCCGGCCGGCAGTGCACTGCTGCACCACCTGCGCGAGGAAGCCACCGGGCTGACCGCCCTGATGAAGCGCCCGGCACCCGAATCCGCAGCTCCAGGCCGATCGCGACAGGACATGGACCCGAGCTGAAGCAAGGGTCCCGGCGGTCGGGTCAGGCGGTCGTGGCGGGGTGCCCGCCGTATCGCTTCCGGGCCGCTTCACCGGAGGTACCGAGCATGCCGCCGATGGCCGACCAGGACACACCGGCGTCGCGAGCTGCCGTGACCGCATCGGCGACGCGCCGCTCGGTGGCGGCGCGCTCGGTCACGGCGTCCCGGATGGCATGCAGCGGCGCCGCGTCCCGGACAACGGTCGGGTCGTGCATAGCGAACCGGCGCTCCAGTTCGTCGGCGTGTTCGAGGATCTCCTGCAGGCTGCGTGGCATGGTCAGCACCCCAAATACTTTCTCCGTGCGGTCATCGCGTGGAGGGTGTCGCCACGTCACGGTGCGACACGCAACTTAGGTTGTCAACAGCGGCCGTGGCCGTGGCCGTAGCGGGCGATCCCTCCGGGTCGGGCGCCACACCGCTCACGGGAGCCGGCACAGGAATGTCGGGGCCCCCCGCTACCGTCGTTCCCGGCGGTGCCCCGACCGCCGGACCCCGGAGGAGTGAGCGGAATGCAGCTCGTCACCCTGGACGGCCTCGACCTGGGCCTCGTCGCCGACGCCGTCGGCCCCGGCACCTACGCTCGCGGCACGACCTGCGCCCGCCAGCAGGTGGTCCGTCACCTGGAATGGAGCGACGCGGACAACGCGCTGTGGGCGGTCGTACGCGGCAGCGGCGACGAGACCTACGAGACCGTGGTCTACCTGCAGGCCCGCGGCGGCGGCGAGCTCGCGTTCGCGTTCGGCGAGTGCAGTTGCCCGGTCGGCATCGACTGCAAGCACGCGGTGGCGGTGATGATCACCGCCGCCGGGGGCGCAACACCCGGCACCGTCGCCTCGCCGCCCCCGTCGTCGACGTCCTGGGAGCAGGGCCTCGGCGCTCTACTCCTGCCGGACGCACCGGGCCCGCTGCTGGGAGACGATCACGCGGTCCCGCTGGCCGTCGAGCTCTCGCTGTCCCTGCCGACGGCCGGCGCTACGGTGCGCCGCCCGCGCCGAAGCTGCTGGCCCGGCTCGTCCGGCCGGGCAAGGCCGGGTGGGTCGGGGGCGGCATGAGCTGGTCGCGGCTTACCGAACCCTGGACGTTCGGGGACTGCCGGCCGTCGCACGTTCGGCTGCTGCGCGAGCTCTACGCGCTGCACTGTTCGCACACCGGCGGGTCGGGCCGCTACCCGACCTACTACGGCCACGACGACAAGACGATCGACCTGGCCTCGTCCGGTGGCCGCCGCCTCTGGTCACTGCTCGAGGAGGCCGCCGAGGTCGGAGTGCAGATCGTGCACGCGCGCAAGCACCTGGGCGCGGTCGACCCTCCCGGACGCGCCGAGCTGTGCCTCGACGTCACGGCCGGGGCCGAGCCGGACTCGCTGGTCATCACCGCGATGCTGCGGGTGGACGATCCGGTCGACGACCCGGTGCCGGTGTTGTTCGTCGGCGCCGACGGGCACGGCGTGGTGCACGTGTCGCGCGCGCAGCAGCACTCCGAGTCCGATCCGGCCCGATGGCGGTTCCGCATGGCCGAGCTGGACAGGCCGGCGGCGGAGCCGTTGCAGCGGATGGTGCTGGAGGGAGGCCGCCTGCCCGTCCCGGCCGGCCAGCAGGCGCGCTTCGCGAGGGAGTTCTACCCGCGGCTGCGCCAGCTGGCCGCGGTGGAGTCCTCGGACGGCGCGTTCACCCCGCCGACCATCTCCGAGCCCACCCTCGTGCTGCACGCCGGCTACGGGGAGGACCACGACCTCACGGTCGGCTGGGAGTGGGCCTACGAGCTGGACGGCACGCCGGTACGAGCGCCGTTCGCACCGTCCGGCGCAGGGGACGGGTTCCGCGACCCGGACCGGGAGAAGGCACTGCTCGACGAGCTCGACCTGCCCCGTGACCAGCTCGGGCTGCCCGGACCGGGTGCCCGGTCCGCGCCCGGCAGGCACCTGCGCGGGATGGAGACCGTGCGGTTCACCACCGAGGTGCTCCCGCTGCTGGCCGACGCGCCCGGGGTCGAGATCGAGACCAGCGGTGAGCCGCCCGCCTACCGCGAGGCCGGGGACTCCCTGCGGATCGGCGTGTCCACCGGTGCGGTGCCCGGCGACACCGACTGGTTCGACCTCGGGGTCACGATCACCGTCGAGGGCGCGGAGGTCCCGTTCGCCACCGTGTTCGCCGCGCTGGCCGCGGGCGAGGAGCACCTGCTGCTGCCCGACGGGGCCTACTTCTCCCTGCGCAAGCCCGAGCTGCAGGCGCTCCGGACGCTGATCGACGAGGCGCGCGAGCTGCAGGACTCCCCGCGCGGGCCGCTGCGGATCAGCCGCTACCAGGCCGGGCTGTGGGACGAGCTGGCCGCGCTCGGCGTCGTCGAGCGGCAGGCGCGGGCCTGGAAGGAGCAGGTCGACGGGCTGCTCTCGCTCGACGGCATGGCCGGCGCGGAGCTGCCCGACACGCTGTCCGCGACGCTGCGGCCCTACCAGCACGAGGGTTTTGAGTGGCTGTCGTTCCTCTGGCGGCACCGGCTCGGCGGGATTCTCGCCGACGACATGGGGCTGGGCAAGACCGTGCAGACGCTGGCCCTGATCTGCCACGCCAAGCAGTCGGACCCGGCGATGCCGCCGTTCCTGATCGTGGCTCCGACCAGCGTGGTCGGAAACTGGGCGGTCGAGGCGGAGCGGTTCGCCCCCGGCCTGTCCGTGGTGACCCTGACCGACACGCTGCGCCGCCGCGGTCAGGAGCTGTCCGAGGTGATCGCCGGGGCGGACGTCGTGGTCACCTCCTACACGCTGTTCCGGCTGGACGCCGACGCGCACAACGCCACCGACTGGTCCGGGCTCGTCCTGGACGAGGCCCAGTTCGCCAAGAACCACCAGTCCAAGGTCCACCAGGTCGCGCGCCGGCTGCCGGCGCCGTTCAAGCTGGCGATCACCGGTACCCCGATGGAGAACAACCTGATGGAGCTGTGGTCGCTGCTCTCGATCACCGCACCGGGCCTGTTCCCGAACCCGACCCGGTTCAAGGACGGCTACGCCCGGGGAATCGAGAAGGGCGGCGATGCCGAGCTGCTGGCCCGGCTGCGACGGCGGATCCGGCCGCTGATCCGGCGCCGGACCAAGGAGCAGGTGGCGTCCGACCTCCCGCCGAAGCAGGTCCAGCGGCTGGAGGTGGACCTCGACCCGAAGCACCGCCGGATCTACCAGCGGCACCTTCAGCGGGAGCGGCAGAAGGTGCTCGGCCTGATCGACGACGTGGACCGCAACCGGTTCACGATCCTGCGCTCGCTGAC